>JAJBTS010000206.1 GCA_020860885.1 Bacteroidales bacterium | reverse complement strand
TTTAACCCCACTTTTTATGAGTAATATCAATTACGACCTGACAAAAATAAAAGGCTTTATCTTCGACGTCGACGGAGTACTTTCTTCCGATTGCAGTCCTTTGCATCCCAACGGAGAGCCGCTGCGTATCATCAATACAAAAGATGGTTATGCCATGCAGTTGGCAGCTAAGCTGGGGTACGAATTAGGTATTATTACAGGCGGAGATACCATCGCAGTAAAAAAACGTTTTGAAAGCCTGGGTTTCCGGTATGTTTACCTAAAAGCAAAACACAAAATAAACGAGTTCCACGACTTCCTCGAAAAAACCGGATTACATCCTGAAGAGATCTGCTATGTGGGTGACGATATCCCCGACTATGAAATTATGGAAATAGTGGGCCTGCCGGCCTGCCCGGCCGATGCCGTTCCTGAAATCAAAGCCATTTCCAAGTATATTTCCCATAAAAAAGGCGGTGACGGCGTGGGCCGTGATGTAATCGAACAGGTGTTGAAAGCACAAGACAAATGGATGAAATCGGATGCTTTCGGCTGGTAATTCAATTCAATAAGATTATAATTTTAATATAAAATGTTAGAAAATTTATCCGATTATAAAATCATCTTAGGTTCGAATTCTCCCCGCAGAAAGGAATTGCTTTCAGCCTTGGATATCCCTTTTGAAATCAAAACTCTGCCGGATGTGGACGAAAGTTATCCGGCTACTCTCTGGAAAGAGGAAATTCCTGTTTATCTGGCTAAGTTCAAAGCCCAGGCGTATGAGAATTTCTTACAGGATGATACTCTTCTTATTACTGCCGATACCATCGTATGGCTTTCCGGAAAGGTATACGGGAAACCGGAGAATGAAGAAGACGCCAAAAATATACTGCGCATTTTATCCGGAAAAACCCACGAAGTGATTACCGGAGTATGTATGACGAGCAAACAGAAACAAAAAGCTTTCTACGCCGTAACGCATGTTAAGTTTGCCCCATTGAAGGAGGAAGAGATTGATTATTATGTGGAAAAATACAAGCCATACGACAAAGCCGGCGCTTACGGCGTGCAGGAATGGATCGGATATATTGGAGTGGAGAGTGTGAAAGGGTCGTTCTATAATGTTATGGGATTGCCCGTGAGGATGTTGTATATGTATCTCAAAGAATGGTAATATGAATCAGTTGACGATAGTAAAAGTCGGGGGGAAGATCGTTGAAGACCCTGAAGCTCTGAAGAGTTTATTAAAAGATTTCTCATTGATCGCAGGCCATAAGTTGCTTGTACACGGAGGAGGACGGTCTACGACCCAGATAGCGGAAAAGCTGGGTATTGAAAATAAAATGGTAGACGGACGCCGCATCACAGATGAAGAAACACTGAAAGTGGTAACGATGGTATACGGAGGCTTGGTAAATAAAAATATCGTAGCTCAGTTGCAGGCGCTCAACCTGGATGCTATCGGCTTAACAGGTGCAGACCTGAACGTGATGCTGGCTGTAAAAAGACCTGTAAAAGACGTGGATTACGGTTTTGTAGGTGATATGAAGGAAGTCAACGGACCCGCATTAAGTGATTTGCTGAACCAGAATTATATTCCGGTTCTTGCGCCTATTACTCACGACGGTAAAGGACAGCTGCTTAATACCAATGCAGATACTATCGCGGGGGAAACAGCCAAAGCCCTTACGTATGATTTCAACGTCCGACTGATCTACTGTTTTGAAAAAAGAGGTGTTCTGAAAGATGAAAACGATGACGACAGCGTTATTCCTTTTATCGATAATGAACTCTTTCAGCAATACAAAGAAGCCGGCATCATTACCGGAGGAATGATCCCTAAATTGCAAAATGCCTTCCAGGCCATCCGGTCGGGAGTAAAAGAAGTGATCATTACCCGGGCTTCGGATATCAATACAGGAAAAGGAACCTTTATACGATGAAAACAGTTTGGGTAACAGAAAAAGAAGAAATTGAAGAAATTATACGGAGTTGCGAAGTATGCGTCGTAGGGATGGTAGATGAAGAGGGTAATCCTTATACTTTACCTATGAATTTCGGTTACGACGATTCGACCATCTATCTTCATTCGGGACCTGCCGAAGGTAAAAAGCTGGAATGTCTGCGGCACAACAACCGGATTTGTATCTGTTTCTATCAGAATAAGGGACTGACGTATGTCAATCAGGAAGTAGCTTGCTCTTATTCCATGAAATCGGAGAGTGTAATTGCTTTTTGTGAAGTAAGCTTTCCCGAAAGCCTGGAAGAAAAAGAAAAAGCTCTGAATGTATTGATGCGTAACTATACCTCTTCCGGGTTCAAATATTCTGTCCCGGCTTTGAAAAACGTAAAAATATGGAAAGCCGATATCAAAAGGATAACAGGCAAAAAGAAAGGGGTTACTCCTGCATGAAAATTAATATATATAAAAAATAAGAATGAACAATACCTTTGAAATGGTAGCAAAAACCCTGTACGGACTGGAAGAGATCCTCGCACAGGAATTGATTGAATTAGGCGCTAATGATGTTCAGATTGGACGCAGGGTTGTCTCTTTCACGGGAAATAAAGAACTGTTGTACAAAGCCAATTTCCATTTACGCACGGCGTTAAGGATTCTGAAACCCATTACGACCTTTAAAGCAGAAAATCCCGATCAAGTTTATGAAAAAGTAAAAGAAATCAATTGGGAAGAATATTTACCGGAGAAAAAAACGTTTGCCATAGATGCGGTGGTTCACTCGTCTGCATTTACTCATTCTAAGTTTGTAGCTTATAAAGTAAAGGATGCGATCGTAGACTGGTTTACGGAAAGAGATAAAAAGAGGCCCATTGTGAGTGTAAGTAATCCGGATATTCAGATCCACTTGCATATTTCCCACAATGAATGTACTCTGGCTTTCGACAGTTCGGGAGAATCTTTGCATAAAAGAGGATACCGCACGGAAGAAGCCAGCGCTCCCTTAAGCGAAGTGCTTGCTGCCGGAATGATATTGAAAACGGGATGGAAAGGAGAAAGCAACTTTGTGGATCCTATGTGCGGATCGGGAACCTTATTGATTGAAGCTGTTTTAATTGCTTTGAACATCGCTCCCGGAGTATACCGGGATAAATACGCTTTTGAAAAATGGGACGATTTTGATGCCGATCTTTTTGAAAAGATAAGCTCCGACGATTCGTATGAAAAAGAATTCAATTTCAAGGCTTACGGTTCGGATATTTCCCAGAAAGCCATTCAGGCTGCCACAAAAAACGTAAAAAATGCAGGCCTCACCAAATATATAGAATTGAAAGTCCAGGCATTACAGGACATAAAAGAAGCTCCGCAGAAAGGGATCATCGTAACCAACCCTCCTTACGGAGAACGGTTAAATCCGCGCGACCTGATTCAAATTTATTCTACTTTCGGAGAACGGCTGAAACATGTGTTTACCGGATACGATGCATGGATCATTTCGTCCAACCTGGAAGGTTTCGACCAGATAGGATTAAAACCCTCTTCCAAAATCCGGCTCATCAATGGCTCCCTGACGTGTGAATTCCGTCAGTACAAAATATTCAGCGGAAAGCATAAAGAGTTCAAAAAGAACGAAAACCGGAAATACGATCTAAAGAAACAAAAAAAGTAAATATATTACCATGAAGAAATTTGTATATATATTCATTTTTATGTTATTCATTATGAATACGACAGCACAAAAAGAACAGCTCGGTCTTGAAGACTTAATCCCGGGCGGTAAAACATACAGCCGTTTTACACCGAAAACGGATTACAGCATTAAGTGGAAAGGGGATGACCTGATCCTGCACAATCAAGACTCTATGTGGATTGTCCAACCGGATAATCCGGATAAGAGAGAACTGTTCTTACTGAAAGAGGATGTGCAATCACTCATTGAAAACGATAAAGTGAATCTGAATCAAATCTCTTTTTCTAAAATCAACCAGAAATATTACGGAAGAATAGCGGCCTCTTCTAAGATCTATTATTTCGATCCGGATAAAAAAGAAATTCTGACTTCTTTACAAACGGAAGGCAATTACAAAAATATCAGCTTTTGTCCGGACAACAAGACGCTTGCTTTTACTATCGATAATAACCTGTATATAAGAAAGAGTGAAAGTGAAGCGATTGCTGTAACGCAGGAAAGCAATCCGGCTATCGTTTTCGGACAAGCCGTGCACCGGAATGAATTCGGTATCAATAAAGGCATTTTCTGGTCGCCCAAAGGGAATTACCTGGCGTTTTACCGAATGGATGAATCTATGGTGACGGACTACCCTCTCGTAGATGTTTCTGCACGGGTAGCTAAACTAAAAAACATCAAATATCCGATGGCAGGGATGGCCAGCCATGAAGTAACGTTGGGCATATACGACCTGCAATCCGGCAAAACAATTTACCTGGCGACAGGCGAACCGAAAGATCATTATCTTACCAATATTTCCTGGGACCCTTCTGAAGAATATGTTTATATTGCTGAACTGAACAGAGAACAGAACCACATGCAATTAAACAAATATTCCATCGCCAGCGGAAAGAAAGTCCTTACTTTATTTGAGGAGAAGAATGACAAATATACGGAACCGCAGAATCCCTTATTGTTCCTGAAAAACAATCCGGATCAATTTATATGGCAGACGCGCAAAGACGGATACAACCATATGTATCTGTACAATACCTCCGGTGAATGGATCCGTCAGTTAAGCTCGGGTCCATGGGAAGTAAAAGATATTGTGGGCCTGGATGATGATCACGTTTATTTCACGTCAAACGAATTAAATCCTATAGAATTTCAGGTTTATAAAATTCATTTACAAAACGGGCAAAAAGACCGGTTAAGTTCCGAACCGGGAATTCACTCTCCGATGCTCAGTGCATCCTGCAAATATATGGTGGATTCGTACAGCAACCAGACCACTCCGAGGAATATAGACCTGGTAGAAACCTCCGGCAGCAGGAATAAAACACGTTTGCAGACAGCAAACAACCCGTATGCCGGTTACCGTCTGCCCGAAATATCTTTAGGCTCTATCAAAGCAGCCGATAAAAAGACGGATCTTTATTATCGTCTTGTAAAACCAACTGATTTTGATCCAAACAAGAAATACCCGGTCATTATTTATGTATATGGAGGGCCTCACAGCCAGATGGTATTAAATAACTGGTTGGGGAGCGTACGCGGCTGGGAAATCTATATGGCACAAAAAGGCTATGTGATTTTCTCTCTAGACAACCGGGGAACATCCAACCGGGGTTTTGCGTTTGAAAGTGTTACACACCGCCAATTGGGAATAGAGGAAACGGCCGACCAAATGGAAGGAGTAAGGTTTCTGGAATCACTTCCCTACGTGGATGCCTCGAAAATCGGGGTGCACGGCTGGAGTTACGGAGGGTTTATGACTACCAACATGATTCTTCGCCATCCGGATAAAATTAAGGTAGGAGTTGCCGGCGGGCCGGTAATAGATTGGAAATACTACGAAGTAATGTACGGCGAAAGATATATGGATTCTCCTCAGGATAATCCGGAAGGCTACGATAAAACCAATATGAATAAGCTGGCAGGCAACCTTAAAGGACGTTTCTTATTGATTCACGGAGATGAAGATCCTGTAGTGGTATGGCAGCATAGTCTTTCTTTCCTGAAAGCCTGCATCGATGCGGAAACGTATCCCGATTATTTTGTCTATCCCGGGCAGGAACACAATATGGTAGGACGAGACAGAGTGCATTTGCATGAAAAAATAACCCGTTATTTTGATGACCATTTGAAATAATTAAAATATAATATATGAATATCTTATTATTAGGATCAGGAGGAAGAGAACATGCTCTGGCCTGGAAAATCAGACAAAGTAAAAAGACCGGCCGGTTATTTATTGCTCCGGGAAATGCAGGTACGGCATTGGTTGGAACGAACGTTCCTATCGCTGTTACCGATTTCGATAAAATTAAAGATTTTTCTTTGGAAAACGATATTCATATGGTGGTAGTAGGACCGGAAGATCCTTTAGTGAAAGGGATATACGACTATTTCGGGAACGATGATGCGTTGAAACAGATTCCGGTTATCGGCCCTTCGAAAGAAGGAGCACAACTGGAAGGGAGTAAGGATTTCGCAAAAGCATTCATGATGCGTCATCAGATTCCTACGGCTCATTATTTCAGTGTAAGCAGGGATAACTTTCAGGAAGGCCTCACATTCCTGCAAACATTGCACCCGCCGTATGTACTCAAAGCAGACGGACTGGCTGCCGGGAAAGGGGTGCTGATCCTGGACAATCTGGAAGAAGCGGAAAAAGAACTTCAATCGATGCTGGAAGGAAGCTTCGGGGAAGCGGGAGAAACAGTCGTTATCGAAGAATTCCTGAAAGGGATAGAATGTTCTGTTTTTGTTATGACAGACGGAAAAGATTATAAAATACTTCCTGTAGCGAAAGACTACAAAAGAATCGGCGAAGGTGACACCGGTCTGAATACGGGAGGAATGGGAGCTGTAAGCCCTGTCCCTTTCGCCGATGAGGATTTTATGAAGAAAGTAGAAGAAAGGATCGTAATCCCGACGATCAAGGGACTGAAAAATGAAAACATCGATTACAAAGGATTTATTTTCGTCGGATTGATCAATGTCGGCGGAAATCCCATGGTTATAGAATACAATTGCAGGATGGGAGATCCGGAAACAGAAGTTGTAATGCCCCGCATTCAATCCGATTTCGTAGACTTACTGGAAGGTATTGCGAATGAAAATATTTCTGAAAAAGAGTTGATATCCGATCCCCGCACCGCAGTAACAGTAATGCTGGTATCCAAAGGATATCCCGGCAATTACCAGAAAAACAAAAAGATATCCGGATTGGGCAACGTAGAAAACAGTATTCTTTTTCATGCAGGAACGACGGAGAAAGATGGAGAAATCGTAACGAACGGAGGAAGGGTGATTGCTGTTACTTCTTACGGCGCGAGTAAACATGAAGCATTGAAGCAGTCTTTTGAGAATGCTGAAAAGATAGATTTTGAAGGCAAATATTACCGTAAAGACATAGGATTTGATCTGTAGTGGATATCGTCAAATTTCATAAAAGCTTTCTGACAAGCCGTGTAATCCTGATCTTTGCCTTCGTACTTTTCATTGTGCTCCGACTACTGAGAAAAGAAGATGGCGACGCTCCGGCTTTATGGAGTGCAACTTTACTCCAAATGGGTATTGCCATCTATATGTTGTATCTCAGTCAGGCATTTGTTATTATCCGGCAAAGATCTCTGTTGCCGGCTTTTTTCTATCTGTTGCTTACAGGAACAAACCCGGCTCTTTTTTTCGATCCGATAGGAAGTATAGCTGCATTCGGAGTAACTTTCTGTTTGTTTTTCCTGTTTTCAACCTATCAAAATTCTCAATCCCAAAAAGAGATACTGAATATCGCTCTTCTAATCGGGCTGATAAGTCTCCTCTGGTTTCCTGTTCTATTCCTGTTGCCGTTGTTCTGGTATGGAATGTACCGATTCAAGAGTTTGAACTTCAGAACCTTTTTTGCAGGCTTTGCAGGAATCCTGATTGTTTATTTATCTCTTTTTTGCTGGAGTCTGTATAAGGAGGATCTTAGTATCTTTTTCGATAAAATTCCCGACCTGAGTAGCCTGTGGAGTTTTCAATCTTTCGGATTTACACTAAAAAACTGGCTGATGATGGGGATGTTGTTCTTTCTTCTGATACTCTCAGGTATAAACATATTTATGGCCGGTATATCGGAAAAAATAAGAACCATCATCACCTTAAGGTATCTTTACCTTTTTGCCTTTATAATTATTATATTATTTCTTCTCAATATAAATTGGGGAAGCGAATGGACTTTGATTCTTTATATTCCGTTTTCTTACCTGTTCGCTCATTATTTTACCCTCGCCACTCAAAAGTGGAGCAGCTGGTTGTTTTTGTTTACCATCGTGTTCTTTATAGGTATGTATTTTATACTTGATTCCTGGTGATAGTGAAGTGAATGAGACCTTCAGGGTTTAACCGCCTGAAGCATCTCTCTTTTTCCCGGAGGTCCTTCCAAACGATGGACTTCAAACCCTGCATTTTTCATTCTTCTCCTGATTTCACCTTTGGCACAATAAGTAGAAAGAATGCCTCCACTATTCATAGAGGAATGAATTATATCAAACAACGATTGATCCCAAACGTCGCTTTGTTTATCAGGGCCAAAAGCATCATAGTATACAACATCGTATTTCCCAGGGTATTCGTAATCATGAAAATCAATCTGTACCTTATGCAATGTACAGAAATCTTCTATATGCACCGGTGCATTCCATGATGCAGCGTGTATCTTTGCAAACATTTCTTTGTCTATATCCACATAATTCAGGGAGTTCAAGATCTCAGCCGGTAAAGGGTACTTATCCAGGGCGGTGTATATTACACGGACCTCTCTCTTTCTTGCTTCAAGAAGAGTCAGAAGAACATTCAACCCGGTTCCGAATCCCATTTCCAACACCCGTATCTCCTGTTTGCGGTACTGGTTAAAAGCAGCCTCTATATACACATGCCTGGCTTCCTGAACGGCGCCATTCACCGAATGATAATGTTCATCCAATTCGGGAATGTATAAGGTATGGGATCCGTCGGTAGTATACTGAACGATTGGCGATGGCATATCGGAAGGAAGATCAACCGTTTTCAAATACAACAGGAATATCTTTGGTGTATCCGGTAACGGTAAATAAAGCAATCAACGTATCTTCCTGATCCGTAACTTTGACTTCGAAAGTAGGAATCTTCGGATGCATATGGATAGCCGTAGCTTCTGCATACAGTACACCTTTGTTGGTACTTTTGAAATAGCGTATACTCGTTTCTATCGAGACAGTCAATCTACCGTAAGAATGGATGGCTGCGGCAAAAGCCAAATCGGCCAGAGTAAATATGGCTCCTCCCTGAACTACATTTCCCGCATTAAAGTGTATCTCCTGAACTTCCATCCGGGCTTTTGCCCTTCCCGGCTCAACTTCGAGAAGCTCAACTCCTGCCATTTCGGCGAATTTATCTTTCTTAAAAAAATCTTTAATAGTCATTTTAACGATTTAATTTCCATTCGAATCCCTCTTTCGTATCTTTAATCTCAAATCCTAAAGAAGTTAATTCATTGCGTATTTTATCGGATGTAGCCCAGTCTTTATTCGCTTTCGCCTGCATCCGCATTTCCAACAACATATCCACAGCTTTAGCAAACGATTCATAAGACGCATTGCTGTCTTTCAATTCTTTGGTAATTCCTAATAGATCAAACAAAAACAGTTGAAAGAACTCTTTCAGTTGCCGGATATCCTCACCGGTTAAATCCACTTGCCCGCTGAGAGCCGAATTAATGGTTTTAGTCGCTTCAAACAGATAAGAAATAACAATGGGAGTATTCAGGTCATCGTTCATAGCTTCATAGCTTTTATCTATCCACTCCCGGATATTTACCGATGACTCTCTGGACTTTGCCTCGAGCTTCTGGATATTATCAAAAGCTTCCAGTAAGCGGGCGAGTCCTTTTTCGGAAGCCTGAAGAGCTTCGTTACTGAAATCCACCGTACTACGATAGTGAGCCTGAAGAATGAAAAAACGAATGGTCATAGGAGCGTACGACTGTGAAAGTAACTCATGGTTTCCGGTAAAGAACTGGTCCAGATTGATGAAGTTGCCTAACGATTTCCCCATCTTCTGTCCGTTTACCGTAATCATATTATTGTGCATCCAGTATCTTACGGCATCATGACCCGTAGAAGCTACACTCTGAGCAATCTCACACTCATGGTGAGGAAAGATCAGATCCATGCCACCTCCGTGAATATCGAATTTCTCTCCCAGGTATTTTTTACTCATTGCAGTACATTCGAGGTGCCAACCCGGAAACCCATCGCTCCAGGGACTGGGCCACCGCATGATATGTTCGGGATTTGCCTTTTTCCACAAAGCGAAATCACACCAGTTGTGTTTCTCTTCCTGGCCTTCCAATTCCCGGGTCGTATTCAGGCGATCTTCAATATTACGTCCCGATAAAACTCCGTAATTGTACTGTTTGTTGTATTTCTCAACATCGAAGTATACCGATCCCTGACTCTCATAGGCATAGCCCTTCTCAAGAATACTTTTTACCAATTGGATCTGTTCGATGATATGTCCGCTGGCGTGAGGTTCGATGCTGGGAGGCAGTACGTTCAAAGCTTCCATAGCTTTATGATAACGATTCAGGTAGAATTGTACTACTTCCATGGGTTCCAGATCTTCCAGCTTAGCTTTCTTAGCCACTTTGTCTTCTCCCGAATCAGCATCATTAACCAGATGGCCGACATCCGTAATGTTACGGACATATCTGACTTTATATCCTATGTGGGTAAGATACCGGAAAAGAATGTCGAACGTGATAGCCGGACGTGCATGTCCTAAGTGCGGGTCACCGTATACGGTAGGACCGCAAACATACAACCCTACCCGGTCAGGCACTATGGGTTCAAACAATTCTTTTTTCCTTGCCAACGTATTGTAGATATAAAGTTTATTTTTCATAATCTTCTTTTTTTAAGAGACACAAAATTACTTAAAAGAATGAACAAAAAAAAGGGCGAGAAATTTTTCGCCCTTTCTACTTATATAAAAACAGTCTTTTAAACCAGTTTAGCTAATGTATCTTTTACACGTTTCATAGCTTCTACCAATTTATCATCAGAAGTAGCGTAAGAGAAACGAATACATCCCGGAGCTCCAAAGGCCACACCTCCCACTGCAGCTACGTGTCCTTCTTCTAACAGGAACATAGCCAGATCGGCAGAGTTTTCCATTTTTTTACCATTGAAAGATTTTCCTATATAATAAGAACAATCCGGGAAAAGATAGAAAGCGCCTTGCGGTTTACTCACTTTGAATCCGGGGATATCACTTGCCAGTTTAACCATAAGGTCGCGACGGCGTTCAAAAGCCTGACGCATTTCTTCGATACATTCCTGTGGACCTGTGTAAGCAGCTTCTGCAGCTTTTTGTGCAATTGAACTGGGTCCGGAAGTATATTGTCCCTGTAATTTATTACAAGCAGCAGCAATCCATTGCGGTGCGGCAATCCATCCCAGACGCCAGCCTGTCATAGCATACGCTTTAGAAACTCCGTTAACAATTACCACGCGCTCACGTACATTCTCAAACTGAGCTATGCTTTCGTGCTTTCCTACATAATTTATGTGCTCGTAAATTTCGTCGGCAATAATGGTGATATCAGGATATTTAGCCAGTACGTCAGCCAGACCTTTTAATTCTTCTTTAGAATATACGCTTCCGGTAGGATTGGAAGGAGAGCAAAGAATGATGGCTTTCGTTTTAGGAGTGATGGCAGCCTCTAGTTGAGCAGGAGTTATTTTGAAGTCCTGTTCAATGCCGGCAGGTACGATTACATTGGTTCCTTCCGCCAGTTTGACCATCTCCGCATAACTTACCCAATAAGGGGCAGGTATGATTACTTCATCGCCCGGGCCAACAATACACAGAAGAACATTACATACCGATTGTTTGGCTCCGTTGGAACAAACGATTTGTTCCGGCTTATAATCGAGGTTATTCTCTGTCTTCAATTTGTTTACAATAGCCTTTCTTAATTCAGGATATCCCGGAACAGGAGAATAAAAAGAAAAGTTCTCGTCTATAGCTTTTTTAGCTGCCTTTTTGATGAAATCAGGAGTAAAAAAATCGGGTTCTCCTACACTTAAGTTGATAACATCAATCCCTTGAGCTTTCAACTCATTACTTTTCTGGGACATAGCCAATGTCTCTGAAGGAGACAATGCAGCCAAACGTTCTGAAACTTGAGACATAAATAAAGTATATATTTGTTAGTAATATAATTAAATCACGATACAAAAGTAAGACAATTAATTAAAACAAAGAAAGAAAGCAAGAAGAAATAATAAATCTGCGTAATTTTTTAATTCTTTTCCCTCTTTTCTTTATTTAATATTTTTAAGGGTATGCCCCATCCTTTCTTTTTTTGTACGCATATAAGCCTCGTTATAAGGATTAGGTTCTATTTCAATAGGAACATTTTCTACTATTTCAAGACCATACCCTTCCAGGGCAGCCCGTTTGACCGGATTGTTGGTTATCAGCCGTATCTTTGAAATATTAATATCGCGGAGGATCTGCGCTCCCACTCCGTATTCCCTTTCGTCCGAATCGTGCCCTAGGTGCAAGTTTGCGTCTACGGTATCCAAGCCTTCTTCCTGTAGTTTGTAGGCTTTCATTTTGTCCATTAACCCAATACCTCTTCCTTCCTGATTCAGATAAACGATTGCTCCTTTTCCTTCTTTCTCTATCATTTCCATCGCTATATGCAACTGTTCTCCACATTCACAGCGCATAGAACCGAAAATATCCCCGGTAGCGCAGGACGAATGCATACGTACCAAAACCGGTTCGTCTTTCTTCCATTCTCCTTTTATAAGAGCAATATGCTCCAGTCCGTTTGATTTCTGACGGAAAGGTATCAATTTGAAATGCCCGTATTGTGTAGGCATATTCACCAGCACTCCTTTTTCCACCAAGGACTCCTGATTGAGACGGTAAGCGATCAGATCCCGGATGCTTATTATCTTAATACCGAATCTTTCTGCAACCTCCATTAACTGGGGAAGACGAGCCATAGTACCGTCTTCGTTAATGATCTCTATCAGAGCTCCTGCAGGATACAATCCAGCCAGACGGGCCAGATCGACCGTCGCTTCCGTATGCCCTGCCCTTTTGAGCACTCCCCTGTCGCGGGCCCGTAATGGATTGATATGTCCGGGACGCGCCAGATCTTCCGGACGGGTATTCGGATCAGCCAATGCTTTGATGGTTTCCGCACGGTCGTACATAGATACTCCTGTAGTGCATCCTCCTCCTATCTTGTCTACCGTTACTGTAAAAGGAGTATCGTAGATGGAAGTATTTTTAGACGTTTGCATCTCCAACTCGAGTTCCATGCATCGACTCTCGGAAATAGGAGCACACAAAACACCTCTTCCATAGGTCATCATAAAATTTATCTTTTCGGGAGTAACCTTCTCTGCAGCGATGATAAAGTCACCTTCGTTTTCCCGGTCTTCATCATCCACAACAATCAGGAATTTACCTTCACGAAAATCATCAATAGCTTCTTCTATTGTGTTCAAGTTATAGTTCGTAGCCATCCTTAATTAATTTATCTAATTCGGTTATTATATTATCATTTACTTTCCTGGAAACTTTAATATCGTGATTGATCTGTCTTTGTTTCAGTAAGGCCCATAAATAAATAACCAAGCCTATCGGAAACACAATTATACAGAACCATTTTGCAAACGGCTTTTGTATTAATTTTATATTGGGAATATCAATCACCGGATAATCCATCAGCTTACCTACAATAAGGTTCTCGTCTGAATTACGTAAATCATCGATCCAGAGTTCCATTTTCTCTACGAGAGGTTTTAAGGTAGAATTTCCAAAACCATTTTTCCAGAAAGAGAAATAGAAAGTAGGTTTCGAATGTTCTTTCAGATATTTTTCACTTTCTTCGTTCCATTGCTGCATCATTCGGATATCGTTGGTATAATCAGGAGTCTCCATTATTACATCTTTCTTCGAGTAATTGCGGATTTCTCTCTTCCCAATCAGTTTCTGAAGGAAATTCTTCCATGCATCCGGATTCATAATCGTAGAGTCATTAACCGCTTTATAGGTAAAAAAGGCCCCTAAAGCCGCCAGGACGAAAGTGCTGAGCCATACTCCCTGCCATACTACCCATACTTCTTGTTTCGCCATTTTAGTTCCAAAAGTATCGATGGTATAATACAAAAGGAAAAACAAAACAGAAAGAACAGCAGGCATACCTAACCCTCCTTTTCGGATAATAGTTCCCAAAGGAGCCCCGATGAAAAAGAATAAAAGGCAGGAGATAGCTACGGAAAATTTCCTGTGCAGTTGTATCTTATGGGAAAGAATACTATTCCTGTACTCATTTTGCCAGAACATCTCGATATTATTTTCCATTTTCACCTGTTCGGCTTTACTTTTTGCAAGCTGGAGATGAGTTATTTTTGAATCGGTATTCAAAAGATCATAATAATGCTGAAATCCTTTTCTGAAAAGTGTATCACGAGGGTCATACTCCGGTTCGAACGAGAAAGTACGTCCTTCGGAGAATCCGTTTTTATAAGCTTTTCTCACAAATTGGGGAAGAATCTTGGTATTTATACTATCCTGCTTATGTTGTACGGAATCGATAAATTGGGTTAATTCGCTCACATTCTTGCCCGAATCTCTATTTCCCATAATTGATTCGTCGGCAAGATTAAAATTCATATCATAATTAATCAGGACATCCCGCAATTCAAAAGTCTCTCTCCTATAACGGACTCTTTCATCTACACTCCGGGACTGCATCTTCTCAAGATTCTCGAAAGATTCTCCATTATAAAGAGTTAAAATAAGATATTTTTTGTCGTTGGAGACTTTCAATTTCCCGGAATCGGCTGCCGTTACAACCGCATTTTCAAAACCCTGGGAATAATCATAAATCATCATATCCTGAAGCATTCCCGTTTTCTTATCTTTATGACGTACATAGACGTTATATCCGGTTATTTCTTTATAAAAAACTCCTTCCGGAATATCCAGTTCCGGAGATTTCTGCCTGAGGGAAAGAAGAATAGTATATGTTTTTGTCTGGGCATGAGGGAGAATATTGTTTTGAAAAACAAAAGAGACGACTACCAGAACCAAAGAAAAGTACACCAACGGTTTCATTATTCTTACAAGGGAGATACCTGAAGCTTTCATGGCCAGTAGCTCCATGTGTTCCCCCAAATTACCGAAAGTCATCAGGGATGCCAGAAGAATAGACAAGGGTAGAGCCATAGGAGTGAAAGTAACCCCTGCATAAAAAAACAATTGTCCTAAAACAATCATGTCTACCCCTTTTCCAACCATATCGTTGACATGCTTCCATAAGAATTGCATCAATATTATGAAAAGACAGACACTAAAGGTTGCCAATAATACAGGTAGAAAAGTTCCTAAGATTAAAGTAAATAACCGTTTTATTCTGAACATAAAGTAATCAGGAACAATAAACACACAAAGGTAGTACTTTTCCTTTACAGTTGAAATTCTCTTAAAGGTTTATATGATTTCTAGGATTAATTTATATTTTCTTACAGCTGTGCTATTGCTTAACCGGTAATAAGCAAGGAAAAACAGTTATGAGGAATATAGTA
>JAJBTS010000313.1:6265-15287 GCA_020860885.1 Bacteroidales bacterium | reverse complement strand
TCAATGATTTAAGAAGTCCCCTTCAGGGGATTTAGGGGCAGAAAGTTCTTTTTGGGATTCAACCTCTTTCGGGGGTGCAGGAAGACTTCAAAGAGTCTATTGAAAGAAGTTAAAAACTCTCCAGTGTACCTCCTATTAAATTAGTTAAAAAAATAACCCATAATAAAATAAGAATCATGCAATTAAAAATAAAATTCATAGCCATATTTTCCCTGTTTCTTTTCTCTACGGCTTTTGCTCAGGAAAAACAGCTTGTTCAAACTATAAAAGGAATCGTAACCGACCGTTCTTCCGGAGGCCCTTTGGCTTTTGTTTCTGTCGGGTTGACCGGGAGTACCCATCCGGGAGATATTACGGATACGGAGGGCCGGTTTACCCTGAAAAACGTTCCGGTAGGACGTTACAACCTTCAGGTCTCTTCCATAGGTTATGAGACGAATATTATACGGGAAATTCAGGTTACCTCTGCAAAAGAAGTATTTCTTGAGATTTTTCTGAGAGAAAATATTCAGCAGTTGGGGGAAGTTGTGATTGGGGAGACGGTGCAGAAGAATGAGCCGATCAATCCTATGGCTCTTTCGGGAGGGCACCGGCTAAGTGTCGAAGAAGCTTCCCGGTACGCCGGTGGAATGGACGATCCC
The DNA here is from genome assembly GCA_020860885.1 of Bacteroidales bacterium. Lineage (GTDB taxonomy): Bacteria > Bacteroidota > Bacteroidia > Bacteroidales > Azobacteroidaceae > Azobacteroides. The sequence continues at coordinate 14,646 of JAJBTS010000313.1, read as the reverse complement.
GCCCGTTTGGTAAGCGCTTTTGCCGGTGTTTCTCCCAGTGTGGCGAACAATGGTATTTCTGTTCATGGGAACGCTCCGCACCTTTTGCAGTGGAAACTGGAAGAGGTGGAAATACCTAATCCCAACCATTTTGCAGATATTGCTACGTTAGGCGGCGGAATATTATCTTCACTGAGTAGCAACGTACTGGGTAATTCCGATTTTTTTAGCGGCGCTTTTCCTGCGGAATACAACAATGCGGTGTCGGGCGTGTTTGATATGAAATTAAGGAACGGGAACAACCAGAAGTACCAGCATACTCTTCAGGCAGGTTTGTTGGGATTGGATGTAGCGTCGGAAGGGCCGATAAGTAAAAAGAATTATTCTTCCTATATTTTTAATTACAGATATTCCACCACCGGATTAATGAATAAGATAAGTCCGGCCGGCGATCTGGAACAGCTTCTGGATTATCAGGATTTGAATTTTAAGTTCCATTTCCCCACTCAGAAAGCCGGTGTCTTTTCTTTCTGGGGAACCGGATTAAAAGATAAGATAAAACCGGAGATTCAATCTCCTGAAGAATGGGAGTATGCGGATGATGCCAAAGATTCGCGGATGGAACTTATTTCTGCGGCCACAGGCCTGAGCCACCGGTATTTTTTCAATCCTAATACAACCTTAAAAACAACTTTGGCGACCACTTATTCGAAAGCGAATGTTTCGGAAGATGTCTACGATTCATCGATGCATTCTGCTCCTCAGCTTGAATTTAAGAGCCGGTATACAAATTTCATTCTTACTTCTTTCGTGAATAAGAAATACAGTGTGAATCATACCAATAAAACCGGATTTACTCTTACGCACATGGATTATGATATGGATCTGAAGGTAGCTCCGCTTAATAACAAACCCCTGGAACAGGTTTCGGACGGAACAGGCAGTACGAATTTGCTTTTTGTGTATACCAGTTCTTTGTTTCAGGTAAAGGATCGTTTAACCGCAACGCTGGGTGTTAACGGGCAACTTTTGACATTGAATAAACACTGGACCCTGGAGCCCAGAGCTTCCCTGCAATGGAAGGCGTCTTCCAGAAGCATATGGAGCCTGGCCTATGGTTTGCATAGCCGTATGGAAAAGATGGATGTGTATTTTGTAAAAACAAAAGCAACCGGAGAGAGGCTGGTAAATAAAGACCTGGATTTCATTAAAGCGCATCATCTTAATTTCTCTTATAGTTTTAAGATTGCCGAAGATATGAATCTGAAAGTGGAACCGTATTTTCAGTATTTATACGATGTGCCTGTTATTGCGGATAGCTCTTATTCGGTATTAAACCGCAGCACTTTCTATGTGGAAGATGCGCTGGTGAATACGGGAAAAGGAATTAATTACGGAGTGGATATCACTTTTGAAAAATATATGACGAAAGGATTTTATTACATGGTCACCGCTTCGGTTTTCGATTCTAAATACCGTGGAGGAGATAAAGCCTGGCACAATACAAAGTTTAACCGCAGATATATTGTAAACGGACTTATAGGCAAAGAATGGATGATAGGGAATAATAAACAAAATGTATTAAGTGTGAATCTTAAGTTAACGGTCCAGGGTGGAGACAGGTATTCTCCTGTGGATATAGAGAAGAGTATGAGTCATCCGGATAAAGAAACTCAATACGATGAGTCGCAGGCATTTTCCAAACAATTAAGTCCTGTGTTTTTAGCCAATTACTCGGTCAGTTACAGGATAAACCGTGCAAAAGTTTCCCATGAAATAGCTGTGAAAGGATTGAATGCTACAGGGTATAAAGAATATTTCGGACATGAATATAATCTTAAGACCGGGGTCATTGAGCCGAAAAGGTTAAAGAATTCTATTTTTAATGTAGTATACCGGCTTGATTTTTAATGTATCTTTGTTCAATTATCTGTATGGAAATGGAGAAATTAGATAACAAACACTTTGTATATCGTTTTTTTATCGAACCCCAATACCGGATCTGGAGGCATTTGCTCGTAGTGATAACTCTTGTAATTATTACTTTTAATCAGGTTTTTATCGCGTACGAAGATGTCTCTGATGAACTGGGTTATCGTATATATCTGATCGGTTTTTCTTCCTTTATCTTGTATATAGCTACTTTGTATCTTAATTATTTTGTTCTGGTACCTCAGCTATTCTTTAAGGATAAATACATTACCTACCTCGTTGTGTTGTCGCTCATGGTTTTTTTATTGCCTGTGTTTGCTTTGGTGGAGGAATATTGGGTGCGCTCTGCCTTGTCTTTGCCGCACCGCATATCTTCCTATACCAACCCATTGATTTTAATTGACAGTCTGGCGCTGTTCGTAATAACCATTATTTGTTTTCTGGGCTCCACAATGATTGTTTTATTCAGAAGATGGATGGCAGGCAAAGAGCGTGTTATAGGGTTGGAGAACGAGCATCTGAAATCGGAAGTAAATAAATTGAAAGGGCAAGTGACTCCGGCTTTTTTATCCAAGACTCTAAAGAAGATTGCTTCGGAAGTAAAGAGAGATCCTCAGAAAGCAACAGAGATGCTGATGTTACTGGGGCAGCTATTAAGGTACCAGTTGTATGATTGCAACCGCGACAGAGTGTTGCTAAGGTCGGAAATAACTTTTTTAAGCAATTTCCTCGCTTTGGAAAAGCTCAACAATGACCGGTTTGTGTATTCTATACATACAGAAGGGAATCCGGATAACGTGTTTTTATCCCCAATGTTGTTTATTCCTTTGCTACAGTATCAGCTGGACGATATTGCCTCTTTAGAAGTTTCTTTTCAGGTTGAAAAGGGTAGTCTCTTTTTTTATTGCAAATCCGGTGAAGACCGCTGGTGGTCGCAGAATGAACGGGATAGTATACAAAGAAGATTCGAACTGTTGTATCCCGGTCAGTATAAATTGACATTGGATGCCCGGATCACTGAACTCAGAATTAATTTGCCGGAATGATGGAAGTATTTAGCAGGATAAATAAAATCTCTTCCTTCTTACTGGAAGATAAATACAGGGGCGTAAGGCATCTTCTTTTGCAGGTGGTTATCCTGATGATCTCCTTAGGAATCTTCTTCGATGCGCCCGACAGGATAAATGTTTCACTGAACCGTTTTTATGGATGGATCAGTTATTATTTATTCATGAACATGCTCGTTTATTTTACGATGTATGTGTTATTTCCGCGATTTTTAGCAAAGAATAAATTTTTCTCTTATATGCTTTCTGTCGGATTGTTTACTTTTTTTGCTTTGCTTATTATGTTGGTATTGCAGGAATTGTTTTACGATATTGGGGTAACTCACCAACAACCGGACGGAATCACTCTCTTCTTCAGGATTGCTTCTTCTTTATTGTCTATTTTTTTATTTGTCGGAGGAGTTTCTGCTGTGCTATTCTTTAAACACTGGATGCTGGGCAATCGTCGCATCGACAATCTGAACAAAGCGACTACAGAATCCGAACTGAAATTCCTGAAAAGTCAGATCAACCCTCATTTCCTTTTTAATATGTTGAATAATGCCAATATACTGGTCGATGACGACCCGGATATGGCTTCCCATATTTTAGTTAAACTGGATGACTTGCTTCAGTATCAGTTGAACGACAGTACCAAAGAACAGGTCTCTCTGTACGATGATATTCATTTCCTGGAAGATTATCTGGAATTGGAGAAAATGCGGCGGGATAATTTCTATTATAAAGTGGAAATAAAAAATCCTTTCGAAGACATAAAGATCCCACCTCTTTTGTTTATTCCCTTTGTCGAAAATGCGGTGAAACATAATGGCACAAATAATGGATCTTCCTACATTCATCTGTCTTTCGATGTTCGGGAAAATATCCTGCTGTTTACCTGTGAAAACTCCGTATCTTCGGTTGTGGATCTCCCTAAAAAAGACGGTGGCCTGGGGTTGACAAACATACGGAAAAGGCTGGAATTGCTTTTTGAAAATAATTATTCGTTGGAACAAACACGTACCGATACAAAATATCTCGTAAAACTTCGATTAACATTATGAAATGTATTATAGTAGACGATGAGCCTATTGCCCGTAAAGGGATAAAAAAACTGGTAGATCAGATTGCACAGCTGGAATTGCTGGATTCTTTTAATAGCGCGGAAGCTGCTTCCCGGTTCCTGGAAAATGCAGAAACAGACCTGATATTCCTGGATATATAAATGCCGGGAATAAACGGGATAGAGTTTGCCCGGAGTATTCCTAAAAATACCCTGATTATATTTACGACTGCTTATTCGGAATATGCTTTGGATAGTTATGAAGTGGATGCGGTGGATTATCTCGTAAAACCTATAGATCCCGTTAAATTCAGAAAAGCCGTCGATAAGGCGATTACCTATCATAGTCTTTTATTAGAAGAGGATAAATCGGTAGAAAGCGTAGGAGAGGATCATATATTTGTTAAGTCGGACCGGCGTTTCTTTAAAGTGAACCTGAAAGATATTCTTTTTATAGAAGGCTTAAAAGATTATGTTATTATTCAAATGGAAGGGCAGCGTCTGATTACGCGAATGAATGTAAAGACTATCCATGACCTGTTGCCCAAAAATATTTTCTTAAGGATAAATAAATCTTATATTGTTAATAAGGAGCGTATCGATTCTTTTGATAACAACGATGTCTTCATACAGAAATATGAAATAGGTATTGGCAACAGTTACCGGGATGCTTTCTTTGACGATATGATGAAGAAAAAAAAGAAATTAAAGGAATAAATCTTACTTTTGCATAAAAATTAAGAGGATGAAAGATTCGGACAATCGCTGGTATAAGTCTAAAGGCTGGGCATTATTACCTCTGGCGGTTTTTTTCTTGTTGTATGTATTAACGTTTGTTTTTACCGGTGATCTTTATCAGATGCCCATCTCGGTCGCTTTTATGATTGCTTCTGTGGTGGCTGTCCTCTGTCTGAAAGGGGAGAAGTTTGCCGATCGTATAACGCTGTATTGCCGGGGGATTGCCAATGAGACGATTATGATGATGATCGTCATCTTCGTCCTGGCCGGAGCCTTCGCAGGAACGGCTAAAGGAATGGGCGCCGTAGATGCTACGGTAAATATGATGTTGTTTATTCTTCCGCAGGAAACGATTCTCGCCAGCATTTTTATTGCAGCCTGTTTCATTTCTATGTCTATGGGTACTTCTACAGGTACCATTGCGGCTTTGACACCCATTGCCGTAGGTTTGGCGTCCCAGACCGATGTTTCCCTTGCGGCCCTGCTGGGTATTGTTGTCGGCGGTTCTATGTTCGGGGATAACCTGTCGTTTATATCCGATACCACTATAGTGGCTACCCGTACGCAAGGGTGTAAAATGCAGGATAAATTCAAAGTAAATGTACGCATTGTGCTTCCGGTTGCTTTATTGATTTTAGGAATTTATATCTATCAGGGTATGGGAGTGGTCGATAATTTCCATATTACAGCCGATCAGGTGGAATGGATCAAGGTGATTCCTTATATTGCCGTTTTGATCTCGGCCATAGCAGGCATGAATGTGATGGTCGTGTTAACGCTGGGTATAGTCCTTTCCGGGATTATCGGCCTGTCGACCGGAGGTTTCGGGGTCTGGGAATGGCTGCAGGATATGAATCAGGGAGTGGTGCATGATATGGGAGAATTGATTATTGTTTCCCTGATGGCAGGAGGGATGTTTGAACTGATCCGTTACAACGGCGGTATCGATTGGCTGATCACTCAACTGACGAAGAATATCCGTTCGAAACGTTCTGCCGAATTCTCTATAGCCGGACTGGTATCTTTCACCAATCTTTGTACGGCAAATAATACCATCGCGCTGGTAATATGCGGACCGATAGCCAAAAACATCAGTGATAAATTCGGGTTGGACGGGAGGAAAGTAGCCAGTTTACTGGATACCTTTTCCTGCTTTGTTCAGGGGCTTATCCCGTATGGAGCGCAGTTACTGATCGCGGCTAATCTGGCACAGGTCAATGCTACCCAGATCATCCCTTATCTTTATTATCCGATGTTCATAGGTGTAGCGGCAATTCTATCGATTGTATTTCATTATCCGAAGAAATATTCATAAAAAAAGAGAAGGCGATCCGGTAGTTCGCACCGGAGCCTTCTCTGAGCACACCCTTTTCCTGAAAATTCAATATCTTAATTTCAAAACAATTTCTCCTAATTTCTTAATAGAATCCTGCTGGGTGAAATAAACCCTGCCACCCTGCGACATTACTTTCCAGACAATCGTTCCTGTAATATCGTTTATCACACTCGGTGAAGTCGGATCATTGGCATATTCGAAAGTGCGATCGTCGATCATCTTTACCGGCTGGGAAAATCCTTCGTATACGATGAGCAGGTCGCCACGTCCGTCGATGGCAGCCTGGTAGATTTCCAGCAGGTCGCTGGTTACCCGTGCATTGGCAATGGCGTCTTTCGCTTCCTGTATAGCTTCTGCACGTTCTTCCATCAGTTGTTGTTTGATGATTTCCCACGTGCTTTTTACTATATTATGCGGTTCCAGCTTATTGTAATTGATAGGAGTATGCCCGATATAGATATCCGGTTTATCGGCTACCTGAAGCAACATACTGTAATTCTCTTCTACCGATGCGACAATACACTTCAGATTGTATTCCTGACAGACTTTTTGGGCTGCTTTATCTACTTCGTTGTAGTATTGGCGGATCATATTATCGACCAGTTCGGCATCCGTCCTGTCTTCCCGGTCCGGGATGTAGTAGGGATTCTCTTCGAAAGGAAAGTCGTCGTTTTTGATTTCCTCCACTATCTGGTCATTCATCGCTTTGAATACAAGAGTTCCGCCCTGCGATAAAACAAGGATAAGATATTCTTCGCACCGGTTGTAGGACTTGATCAATGCATTGACATCGAATGTATCGTCGATCAATACCCGGTCTTCAGGGGTTGGCCAGGTCAGCTTGAAGAATTCTTTGGTATTGTTGGATAAAAAAATATGTAAACTGTCTAACAGATAATTTACATCGATTTTATCTTTCATGTCTTCAATATTTTCCAGAAGTTTCGCAACCGGACGTTTCCCATAGTTTTCAATGACTCTCTTTTCAGCTTCATTCAAAAGGTTCTTCAAGACAATCTCATCTTTCAGGCTATCCGGATGGGTCCTGTGCGTATTTAATGAGATGGTAACACTCGGATCGTTTTTCTCACTGGCTAACTGTTCTATTTTTTCTTTTAATGACATATTGAATTCTTTTTAAGGTTTAATATCCTATTTAAAAAGAAACATCTTTAAAAGAAGAAAGTTCTGACTTTAACGATTTATTATTTTTGGAGAGCTTCTTTCATATTTTGGTATCCTCTTTCGTAAATGATAGCCGCTTTACTAAAATCAAAAGTGGTAATATCATTCAGATTTTTATGCTCGAGGTAAAAATCACACATCTGAATATCTTCGAGAACATTTCCCAGCATACATAAATGGAAGGCTCTTTCTGCCAGATGGGTGATTCCGGAGACTTGCCCGTCCTGTAAACCCAATGTCTGCGGGTTGACATGCAGCCCTACCACCGTTTCGCAATCCTGACGGATGCGCCGTGCCGGAAGGTTGTTAAGTACTCCGCCGTCAATATATTGTTTGTTATTTATTACAGCGGGAGCAAAAACTACCGGAATACTGGAAGAGGCTATCACCGCGTCAATAATATTTCCGGATTCGAAATACTCCGATTCTCCCGAGATCAGGTTGGTAGCGCATGCAATGAAAGGAATGGAAAGGTCTTCTATGTTTTCCACACTTAAGATCTGGCGGAGTATTTTCCGGGCACCATCTAAAGTCATCATTCCTTCACTGGAAAGATGAGGGCGGATGAAGGTTATCATATTCCGTGGAGTGAACATTTTTATAATATCTTCCGGATCGTGTTTATCCGCCAGCAGGCAGCCTACGATAGCTCCCATGCTGGTACCGATAATAATGTCAAAATGTTCTTTCGCTTCATACAAGGCTTTAGCTGCTCCCAGATGAGCGATGCCCCGGGCTCCGCCTCCGCTTAATACGAGTCCTTTCTTATATTTTTTACGAGTTAGTTGTTCCTTCATAGCAAATCGTATTTATTTAGTACAAATATAGTGAAAATTAAAATGTAGAGACGCAATATTTTGCGTCTCAATACCAATGGTGTCTGGAATATAGAAATGCGTGGATAATGGGACACCATTAATATTCGAGACATCATCGATATTCGGGACGCAAATCGAGACGCAAGATATTGCGTCTCTACCACCAATGTCGTCTGGAATATAGAAATGGCTGGATAATGGGATACCATCAATATTAGAGACATCGTCGATATTCGAGACATCATCGATATTCGGGACGCAAATCGAGACGCAAGATATTGCGT
>JAJBTS010000313.1:0-6165 GCA_020860885.1 Bacteroidales bacterium | reverse complement strand
CTCTACAGGGGAAAAAATCAAATAAAAATCATATATTTGGGTGAGAAATTTAGATGCTGAATGTCAGAACTATTTCGTAATAAATATAGGATTCCGTCGGCGCGGGCTTCGTGGTGGGATTATGGACAAAACGGCCTGTATTTTGTAACCATATGCACGCATGAACGGGAGTGTTGTTTAGGTGAAATCATCGCCGGCGAAATGATATTATCCGATATAGGAAAAATCGCTTATGATTGCTGGGTAGAAATTCCGGAACATTTCCCATTTGTAAAACCGGACGCATTTGTCGTAATGCCTAATCATGTACATGGGATTGTTATAATCGACAAGGAGGACCCGACGCCATTTGTTGAAAATGAATTCCGCCCCCAATCACAAAATCTGTCGTCTATAATCCGGGGATACAAAACGGGGGTATCGGTAAAAGCCAGAAGAATTAATCCGGATTTTAAATGGCAGACCCGGTATCACGATCATATTATCCGGAATGATAATAGCTATGCAAAAATTGTAAATTATATTGAGAACAACCCCATTTTGTGGATAAAGGATAAATTTCATCCTGATTTTATCCTGTAGAGACGCAATATCTTGCGTCTCAAATATTAACGACGTCTCAAACAATTGAAATACCGGATATTCGAGATGCAAGATTGGGATGCAAGATTGAGACGCAAAATATTGCGTCTCTACATTAAACGACGTCTCCAATAATTGAAATACAGGATATTTGAGACGCCATCGATATTCGAGACGCAAGATATTGCGTCTCTACGGAATGTTATTTGCAGGCTTTGAGGGCTTTTATGATAGCATTTGTAAAGCCATTGGCTTCCAGTTCGTTAATGCCGCGAATGGTTATTCCTCCCGGGGTTGTAACCTTGTCTATCTCTTCTTCCGGATACCCTTTCGTCTCATCCAGCAGTTTGGCTGCTCCCAACATGGTTTTTACAACCATTTCCTGGGCGTCTTTGGGATAGAACCCTAATTCTACTCCTGCCGACATAGCTGCTTTGACGTAGCGGAAAAAGAAAGCGATCCCACAAGATGTAAGAGCTGTTCCCGCAACAATCTTTTCTTCGTCTAACAGCATAGCAGATCCTAATTCATTGAAGATATTAAGTATCAGAGATTCTTGTTCGTCTGTGGCGCTGGGAGAGGAAGCTATCAATGTAAAACTTTCTTTAACGGCAATAGCAGTGTTTGGAACTACCCGGAATAAAACGGGGTCTGCCGGTTCCTTATATCCTTTCGCCAGAGTTTCTTCCATCTCTTTAATCGTGATCCCGGCTGCAATGGAAACAATAATTTGTTTCGAATAATCCAGCATGAATTTAATATCCAGCAACGTATCTTTTATTAGCCAGGGCTTCACAGCCAAGATAATTATATCCGCCTTTTCTACGCTTTCATAATCATTCAGGGCCAGATGAAAAGAAGAATTGTAGTCCTGAAGAGCTTTCAATGGAGTCTCGAAGATATCAATAACGGTTATATCTTCCGGTTGGAAGATACTTCCTTTAACCAATCCGCGGACGATAGAACCGCCCATATTTCCGCCTCCGATTACTGTTATTTTCATGATTGTATGACTTTTTTAAAACGGTTTATAAATTCCTGCGCTATCTCCATATCTACCGACAAAGGAGGCAGTAACCGGAATATATGTGTTCCTGTTACTCCTGTGAATACTTTTTGTTCGAAAAGTAATTGATCTCTCATAGGTTTTATCGGTTTATCGAATTCCAGTCCGATCATTAAACCATGTCCGCGTACCTCTTTTATCTCAGGTATTTTCTTCAATTCAGTCTTAAGGAATTCTCCCACTTTAGCTGCATTTTCAATCAGGTTTTCTTCTTCCATGACTTCAATAACTGCCAAAGCGGCGGCACAAGCCAGATGGTTTCCTCCGAAAGTAGTGCCCAGTTGTCCGGAAACAGCGGTAAATTTAGGAGAGATAAGCATTCCCGATACAGGAAAACCGTTTCCCATTCCTTTCGCTATAGTAATGATATCCGGTTGGATGCCAGCGTATTGATGAGCAAAGAATTTCCCGGAACGGCCGTATCCCGACTGAATTTCATCCAGTATAAGAATAGTATCTGTTTCCTCGCATATCTTACTCAATTCCTGTAAAAAAGAAGGTTCCGGAATAACGATACCTCCGATTCCCTGTATCCCTTCGATGATAACAGAAGATATCTCTTTCGTTTGAAGAATTTCTTTTGCTTTTTCTATATCGTTCAAAGGTAAGAAAATGACTTCGAAATCTTCATTCATGGCGGCCCAGTATTTAGGAATATCAGTGACTTTTACTGCGGCTGCTGTTCTTCCGTGGAAAGATCCTTTGAAAGCAATTACCTTTTTCCGGTTGTTATAAAAAGATGCCAGTTTTATAGCATTTTCATTGGCTTCTGCTCCCGAATTAACCATAAACAGGGAATAGTCGGGATAACCGGAGGCTTTTCCCAGTTTTTCCGCATATTCGTCCTGAAGAGGAATCAATACGGAATTCGAATAAAATCCTATCTTATTCACTTGCTCGGAGATGCGGGCGATATATTTAGGATGAGAATGTCCGATAGATATTACAGCATGTCCGCCGTAGAAGTCCAGATATTCGTTGCCTTCTTTGTCGTATATCTTGCATCCTTTGGCCTCGACAGGCTCGATTTGCCACCTTGGGAATACATCAAATAGTTTCATGATACTGTTTTTAATTATTAATAAATTTGTAAGTGAATGAAAATGGAAGGTGTCCAAAAAGAACTTTCTGCCCCTAAATCCCCTAAAGGGAACTTCTTAAAACCTGATATATCAATAGCCCCCTTTAGGGGGTTGGGGGCCAGCCGATGAGATTATTGACTTTTGGACATCCTCGAATTTAAAAAGCGCTGGGCTTGAGTTTCAATCCTGTTTTTTCATCCAGGCCAAACATGAGGTTGAAATTCTGTAATGCTTGTCCGGAAGCGCCTTTCAACAGATTATCAATAATGGAAATAATAAATAATTTATTGCCGTGCTTTTCCAGATGTATAATACATTTATTGGTGTTTACCACCTGTTTTAAGTCAGGATTCTTATTTGTAACAAAAGTGAAAGCTGCATCTTTGTAAAAATCTTCGTATAATTCGACAGCTTCTTCCAGCGATAAAACACTTTCCGTATACATAGACGCAAAAATACCTCTGGAAAAGTTACCTCTGACAGGAATGAAATTAATCTCTTTGTCAAAATCTTTTTGTAACTGAATAAGGGATTCTTTTATTTCTTTTAAGTGTTGATGTTCAAAAGCTTTGTAGACAGAGATATTGTTGTCTCTCCAGCTAAAATGGGAAGTTGTTGAAGGTTTAACTCCGGCGCCTGTTGATCCTGTGATCGCATTCACATGAATATCATTCGTCAGCAATCCTTTGTGTGCCAAGGGAAGCAATCCTAACTGAATCGCTGTAGCAAAACATCCGGGATTCGCTATTTTTTTTGTATTCCGAATGTTGCTTTTGTTTATTTCCGGCAGACCGTATACAAATCCTCCGGCCGTTTCTTTATGACGGTAATCGGTAGATAAATCGATGATCTTTAATTTCTCAGGGATAGTGTTGCTATCCAGGAACTTTTTGCTGTCTCCGTGAGCGGAACATAAGAATAAAGCATCTATCTGATTCAGATCGTATGTATCAGCGAATATTAAGTCTGTTTCACCAATCAGTCCTTCGTGAACATCCGTCAGTTTATTCCCGGCATTACTGGTACTATGTACGAAAAGGATTTCCACAAAAGGATGATTGATCAGCAGGCGAATTAATTCGCCTGCCGTATATCCTGCACCTCCGATGATACCTGTTTTTATTTTCATTTTTTATTTTTCTTTTGGTTGTTAAAGAATATTTTGGTAGGAATGGCAGTGATCTTTGTAAATCCTTTCGCATCTTCTGCTGTCCATGCTTTATTGATCTCGCCGTATTCTCCAAAATCCGTTTTCATTAAATCGAAATCACTTTCCACGCCGACTAAGGTATATCTGTAAGGCTTCAACTGAATGATGACAGTGCCTGTAACATTCCTTTGCGAGCTTTGAAGGAAAGCCTCTATGTCGCGCATTACAGGTTCCAGGTATTGCGCTTCATGCAAAAACATGCCATACCAGTTACCTACCTGATCTTTCCAGTATTGCTGCCATTTGGTGAGAGTATGTTTCTCCAGCATTTTGTGAGCATTGATAATAACCAAAGGAGCCGCAGCTTCAAAACCTACACGTCCTTTGATTCCGATGATTGTGTCGCCGATATGCATATCACGGCCAATGGCATATGCAGAAGCAATCTTTTCAATATCCTGGATGGCCTTTACTTTGTCTGTATATGTTTTTCCGTTTACAGCAGATATTTCTCCTTCAGTGAAAGATATAGTCAGAGTCTCTTCTCCGTCTTTTTGCAATTGAGAAGGATAAGCCTCTTCGGGTAGGGTCTGGTTCGACTGCAATGTTTCTTTCCCTCCGATGCTGGTTCCCCACAGACCTTTATTTATGGAATACTCCATTTTTGTAAAATCAGCTTCAAAACCATGTTCCTTCAGGTAATTGATTTCGTATTCGCGCGTAAGAACCATATCCCGGGTAGGAGTGATGATGCCGATTTCAGGAGCCAGAACATCAAACGTAAGGTCAAACCGAACCTGATCGTTTCCTGCACCTGTACTTCCGTGAGCTACGAAATCCGCACCAATTTCTTTTGCATAGTTAATGATGGCTATCGCCTGGAAGATACGTTCCGAACTTACGGAAATAGGATAAGTCCCATTTCTCAGTACGTTTCCGAATATCATATATTTGATGCTCTTTTCATAGTATTCCTGAGTTATATCCAGGTTTACATGTTTTACAGCACCTAATTTGTAAGCCCGTTCTTCCACTTTCTTCAGGTCTTCTTCGGAAAATCCTCCCGTATTGGCTAAAGCGGTATAAACTTCATACCCTAATTCCTGAGATAAATACATGGCACAGAAAGAAGTGTCTAAACCTCCACTGTATGCTAAAACTACTTTTTGTCTTGTCATTGTTTTATATTTATTAATTGTTGTTCTATATTTATTTCTTTTTTTGCGGATCGTACAGCATAGCCGTACAAATACAATATTTTCTGCCGGTACGTTGAAGGATGTCATAATTTACACATCCCTGGCAACCCCTCCAGAAGGCTTCATCGTCGGTTAATTCTGCGAAAGTAACCGGAACATATCCTAATGCCGTATTGATCTTCATAACCGCGGAACCGGAAGTCAGGCCAAACAGTTTAGCTTCGGGAAACATTTTCCGCGACAACTCAAAGGATTTTTCCTTGATCTTTTTAGCCAGTCCATGCCCCCGGAATTTATCCACCACAATCAGTCCGGAGTTTGCAACGTATTGTTTGTTTCCCCAGCTTTCTATGTAGCAAAAGCCTGCGAATTCATCTTCAAAAAGAGCAATAATTGCTTTACCTTCCCTCATTTTTTGTTCAATGTATTCGGGAGTACGTTTGGCAATACCTGTTCCCCGTACTTTAGCAGCAGCTTCTATAGTATCTAAAATGACAGGGACATAGTTGATATGGCTGTCATTGGCAATCATCACTTGTATGCTATTATTCATTTTATATTAACCAATCAAATAATTAGTATATTTATTCATTAATCAAAAGTGTTCTCGGAATTAAAACAGTTAAAGCTTCGATAATTTCCTCTTTACTGAAACCTTCTTTAGGAATTAACAATATAGTGTCGTCACCGGCAATGGTACCCAGTATTGCATGTGAAACCTGGTTGTCAATATCAGAAGCTATCCCCATGGCATAACCTGGGCGGGTTTTTATAACTGCCAGTTTATCCGAAAATGCCAGAGACATAAATCCTGCGCTAATCAATTCTCCGGATATTTCTTTTGGAGTATTTATTGTGTTTGCCGAAGCTCCTTCCGAGAGAACATATTTATAATTCCCTGCAGCATCAGGAGCTTTCCCTATTTTCAATTCTTTTATATCTCTGGACAAAGTAGCCTGAGTTATATCAAACCCTTTCTCTTTCAGTAGCTGCAATAAGTCTTCCTGATTATTGACGGAGTTTGTCTGAACGATCGTGAGAATAGCTGATAAACGTTCTTTTTTTGATTTCATTGTATATTTATTC
>JAJBTS010000046.1:5301-15375 GCA_020860885.1 Bacteroidales bacterium | reverse complement strand
TCGTTATTCTCTTCTGGAGTCTGCGACTTAATTCTTTTAATATGAATAATTTGTTAAGCAAAGAAGAACAACTCGATTTTGTCAGAACCTACCGTGATCTGCTAAGAAGTATTGGGGATTCGGCTTTTACGGAAGATAAGACGAAAATTAAAAAATATATTGAAGAAGCTGTCGAAAAAGATGGTTATGGAAAAGATGTCTACGGTTTAAATATTCTTATACGTAATATTCATACAGCTCAAATAGTCGCAGCGGAGATCGGACTTAAAAGATCTTCTATACTTGCCGTCCTACTTTCTCAACTGGTGATAGATAAGCATTGTACTATAGAACAAGTTACACAAGATTTCGGATCTGATATTTCTCAAATCATTCATGGATTAATAAAAATCCACGAATTATATGAAAAAAATGCGGCAATTGACAATGAGAACTTCAGGACACTCCTGTTGTCTTTCGCTGAAGATGTGCGTGTAATCCTTATCCTGATTGCTGAACGCCTGTACCTTATGCGTATTGCCAAACAAATAAAGAACGACAGCTACCGTCTGCAAATAGCAGCCGAAGCGTCCTACCTGTATGCCCCTCTTTCCCATAAATTAGGATTGTATAAAATTAAATCCGAATTGGAGGATCTTTCATTCAAATTCCGAGACAGGGAACGTTACAATTTCATCAAGAACAAATTGAATGAGACCAAACGGTCCCGTGATAAATACATCACAGAGTTCATTACTCCTTTAGAGGAAAAGCTAAAGGCGCTGGGATTGAATTTCGACATCAAAGGGCGAACCAAATCGATTCATTCCATTAATAATAAACTTCAGAAACAACAGATAGAATTTGAGAAGATTTATGATTTATTTGCTATCCGCATTATATTAGATACTGCCCTCGAAAAAGAAAAAGCAGAATGCTGGCAGGTGTATTCAGTAGTTACAGATATGTATCAGCCCAACCCGAAGCGGATGAAAGACTGGCTTTCGGTTCCTAAAAGCAATGGTTATGAGTCTCTGCACACTACGGTA
This sequence comes from Bacteroidales bacterium, assembly GCA_020860885.1. GTDB lineage: Bacteria > Bacteroidota > Bacteroidia > Bacteroidales > Azobacteroidaceae > Azobacteroides. Next base: position 14,347 of record JAJBTS010000046.1, on the reverse strand, counting down.
ATGGGACCGGGAGGCCGCTGGGTGGAAGTCCAGATAAGGACAAAACGGATGGATGAGATTGCTGAGAAAGGGTTAGCGGCTCATTGGAAATATAAAGGTGTAAAAGGCGAAAGCGGACTCGACAACTGGCTGAATAATGTCCGTGAAGTCCTGGAACAAAAAGATGATTCTCCTTCCGACCTCATCAACGATTTCAAGATGGACTTGTATGATGATGAAATATTTGTCTTTACCCCGAAAGGTGATCTGTTCAAGCTTCCTCAAAATGCATCCGTACTGGATTTTGCTTTTGCAATACATACCTCTATCGGAGCAAAATGTGTTTCCGGGAAAGTAAATGGAAAGAACGTTTCTATTAAACACAAGTTGCAAAGTGGTGACCAGGTTGAGATTCTGACTTCTCAAAATCAAACTCCCAAGCAGGATTGGCTAAACTTTGCTGTGACCAGTAAAGCTCGTATAAAAATTAAACAATCCTTAAAAGAACAGCACGCAAAGCAAGCGGAATATGCCAAAGAGTTGCTGCAACGACGCTTCAAAAACCGGAAAATAGAAGATGATGAGGCTAAATTAATGCGTCTCATCAAAAAAATGGGATATAAAACAGTAACCAACTTTTATGCCGATATTGCTAACGAACATCTGGATGTAAATACGGTTATTGACCAATACCAGGAACAGGAGAAGAAAGAGCAGGAGGCGGAGCACACAGAACGAAGCGTAGAAAATTATCAGGCTCCTCTTACTCCTGTGGAGGACATTTCCGGGAAAGAAGACGTTCTGGTTATTGATCAGAATCTTACCGGCATTGACTACAAATTAGCAAAATGTTGTAATCCTATCTACGGAGACGAAATCTATGGTTTTGTCTCTACTCAGGGAATTAAAATACACCGCATCAATTGCCCGAATGCCCCTCTTATGTTCAAAAAATACGGTTACCGTATCGTTAAATCGAGATGGGCAAGCAAATCAGGAGCCAATTATCCTGTAACTCTACGGGTAATAGGACATGATGATATCGGAATCGTTACAAATATTACATCCATTATTTCCAAAGAAAACGGAATGATGCTCCGTTCTATTAATGTTGATTCTCAGGATGGAATATTTCAAGGAACGATTACCGTTCTTTTGAGCGATACGTCAGTCATGAACAGTCTTATAAAAAAGATAAAAGCCGTGAAAGGTGTTAAACAGGTAGAACGGTACTAATCATAAACTTTTTTAATTACGCAATCATTTGATTAACATGAAAAGAACATTTAAAGAAGCCATTCGTCACAGAAGAAGCCATTATGCTTTAACGGACCAATCCCCGATCTCTGACGATGAAATTCTAGACATAATTAACACTGCCGTATTAACGGTTCCATCGGCAAATAATTCCCAGACATCCCGGATCGTTTTGCTCCTCGGTGATCAGCATAGAAAATTATGGGATATTGTAGGGGAAACCTTCCGGAGAAGGCTAAGTCCTGAAAAATTCATTAAGTTGGAAGAAAAGATAAAGAAATCCTTTTCTTCAGGATATGGAACCGTTTTATTTTTTGAGGATACTTCCGAAGTCAGAAAACTTCAGGAAAAATTTCCTGTCTATAAAGAATCTTATTTAAAATATTCCCATCATACAAATGCCATTCATCAGTATGCTATATGGGTAATGCTGGAAGATGCCGGTTTCGGAGCCTCTTTACAACACTACAACCCGGTTATAGATGATGAAGTTAAAAAAAACTGGAATCTTCCCGAAGATTGGGAATTGATAGCCGAAATGCCTTTCGGTATTTCATTGGAAACTCCTCCGGTAAAAACAAAACTCCCTCTGGAAAAGCAAGTATTCAAATTTTCCTGAGATATCTATACATTGGCATATTGATATAAATACTTTATCTTTGTAGTCTAATTAGAAAGATTGATATGCATCTCAATATCCATAAAGATTTACCCGCTGTTGAACTTCTTAAAAAAGAGAATATATTCCTTTCAGACGAATTAAATTCTTTTCAAGGGAATGCTAAGCCTCTCAAAATAGCATTACTGAATTTAATGCCTACTAAAATTATCACTGAAACGGATTTTATTCGCCTGTTGCACGATTCTCCACTAATGATTGATCTTGACTTAATAAAAATAAAATCCCATAAAAGTAAAAATACTCCTGAAGAGCATCTGAATACATTTTACAGAAACTTCGAAGATATCCGTTACGACAATTACGATGGAATGATTATTACCGGTGCCCCTGTAGAATTACTGGAATATGAAGATGTAACTTACTGGACGGAATTACAGGAAATATTCGATTGGGCAACCAAACACGTTTCTTCCACGCTGTATATCTGTTGGGCAGCCCAGGCCGCCTTATATCATTTCTTCGGAGTACCTAAATACGAACTGGACAGAAAGATGTTTGGAATATTCAAACATACTCTTCAGGAAAATAAGATTCCTTTAGTAAGAGGTTTTGACGACGAATTTTATGTTCCTCACAGCCGTCATACCGAAATAAGAAGAGAAGATATTTTGAAGCACCCCGAACTCACCCTGATTTCCGAATCGGAAGATTCCGGCGTATATATGGTAGTAGCGCGAAACGGGAGGGAAATATTTATCACCGGCCATTCAGAATATGCTCCTGAGGCATTAAATAATGAATATATCCGGGATATTAATAAAGGATTACCTATTCATATTCCTTATAATTATTATATAGATAACGACCCGCAGAAACCTATCTCTGTGAGATGGAGGGCGCATGCCAACCTTATGTTCAAAAACTGGTTGAATTATTACGTAAATCATTCTTCTCACTCAGATCTTTAACAAGAGCTTTGGTCTGACAAATAATGAAAACAGCTCGAAGAATAGAACTATTGGCTCCGGCCAAAAATAAAGAAATAGGCATAGAGGCAATTAATCACGGTGCAGATGCAGTATATATAGGCGCACCGAAATTCAGCGCCCGATCTGCAGCAGGAAACTCTATTGAAGATATTGCTGAATTGGCTGAATATGCGCATTTATTTCACGCTAAAGTATATGTTGCTCTCAACACAATCCTTACAGATTCTGAACTAAAGGAGGCGGAAGACCTTATCTGGGATTTATATCATCGGGAAGTAGATGCTCTTATCATACAGGATATGGGAATTTTAAATCTCAACCTACCTCCCATTGCTATACACGCAAGCACTCAAACTGACAACAGATGTGTTGAAAGAGTCCAATTCCTGGAAAAAGCAGGATTCAGCCAAGTGGTTCTTGCCAGGGAATTATCTATTGAAGAAATAAAATACATTGCTGCAAATAGCAATATATCCTTAGAAGTATTTATTCATGGAGCACTTTGCACTTCTTATAGTGGCCAGTGCTATATCAGCCACGCTCTTTCAGGAAGAAGTGCTAATCGGGGCAATTGTGCTCAATATTGCCGGTTGCCTTATACTCTTCTTGACGGAAATGGAAAGGTAATAGAATCTAATAAGCATTTATTATCACTGAAAGACCTCAATCAGTCAGCCAATCTGGAAGAATTACTAGATGCAGGAGTCTCTTCTCTTAAAATAGAAGGCCGCTTAAAGGATATGTCGTATGTGAAAAATATTACTGCTTATTACAGAAAAGAACTGGACAGGATTTTTGAACGCAGGCCCGAGTACCAGGCAATATCGTCCGGGAAAAGTACTTTCTTCTTCCTTCCCGATCCAGGTAAAAGTTTCAACAGAGGATTTACAGAATATTTTATTCATGGAAGAAGTAATAATATGGCTTCTTTATCTTCACCTAAATCACAAGGAGAAGCCATTGGTAACATCAAAGACTTACATGGTAACTACTTCACCATTTCCGGTCATAAAACCATCCACAACGGAGACGGACTTTGTTTTATAAATAATAAAAATGAACTGCAGGGATTCCGCGTCAATAAGGTCGAAGGAACTAAAATATACCCTGCAACCATGCCCCGTCTTCAGGCGGGAATCACTTTATATAGGAATTACGATCATGAATTTGAAAAATCGTTAACCGGAAAAACAGCAGAACGTAAGGTTTCTATTGATTTTATTTTAGACGAAAACAATTTTGGATTCTCTATTACGGCCATAGACGAAGATGGTTTTCTGGCTACTATTACCAGTGAATTTCCGAAAGAACTGTCTAAGAAAGACCAGAGAGAGAATATTTCCCGGCAGCTTTCAAAGTTAGGCAGCACCGTTTTCCACCTTTCCCATTTGGAAAATAAACTAAAAGAGAACTGGTTTATTCCTTCGTCTTTATTAGGGACTATGAAACGGGATGTTATCCGGTCTTTATCGAATGTAAGAAAAATAGCTATCATAAGGCCTCTTAGAGCTGTAAAACCGAAAAGTCATCCTTTTCCTGAAACTTCCATTAACTACAGAGGAAATATATTCAATCAAAAAGCGAAAGAATTTTATGTTCAGCATGGAGTTAAAAATACCGAAGATGCCTTTGAGTTATCTCCCGTGACAAATGTTCCATTGATGTACACAAAATACTGCATCAAGTATCAACTGGGATATTGCCCCAAACAAAAGAATGCAAAATCGATTAAAGAACCGCTTATTCTTGTCACCGGCTCTCACAGGCTGCAACTGAAGTTTGATTGTAAGAATTGCGTTTCGACTGTAAATTTCAAGGAGTAAAAGTATCCTTTACTATGGCCTATTAATTTTCATTAATTTGCTGCATAAAGTAAACATTCATAAAACCATCCACAGTCTTCACCCACGACTTCAATAAACCGTTTTCCAGATAGCCACTCTTTTTAAATAGTTTATAGCTGGGTACATTAGGCTCAGGAACATACGCATATAGCTGCTTTAACAACAAAAAACGGAAAGCATATTCTTTCATCAGTTCTAAAGCATGATATCCGAAACCTTTATTTCTATACTCAGCATCTAATAAAATTCCAATTCCGGCTCTTAAATTTAATGCGTCGAAATCGTACAGATCGATCGTTCCGATTGCTTTTCCCGAAGCTTTTTCTTCTATCATTAAACGTAATTGACGAGACTGAAATATATCCTGAGTAGAACCCGAAAGATATTCCCGCAAAGCAAACTTGGAGTATGGAGCCAAAGTAGACCCGTAATTCCAAAGAGAAGAATCATTTTCCCATTTGTAAAGAGCATCCAGATCTTCCGGTTCCAAAGCCCTTAGAATAATCTTGTCATTTTCTAAAAGTGCCATAATAGTAATCTTTATGATTGTAATGATATCTTATTATCTATTATTTTAATTTGCCCGCTGTCAGACATAAAACGTAACGCTTTAACAATATGGTTATCGTTATAATCCAGATCTGACAACAATTCTTCGAAATCCATAATCCTCTCAGACAAAGATAATTTAATTTCTTCAATAATCCGAACAATTAATTCATTGGTAATTTCTCCCTTCTTTTTATGAAGACATATATCACAATGGCCACAATCAGAAACATCCTTCTCTCCGAAATATTCTAACAGGACCTTACTCCGGCAGACTTCCTGTGTAGAGCCATAGTACAGAACTTTTTCTATACGCTCCTGCAAACGTTCTTTTCGCTCTTCGTAAACCATTTTAGGTATCTCTAAAAATCTCAATTCTTCTCTATCCCGGATGTAATATATTACCGGAACCTTCTTAGCGGGAATGTAATGAATTATATTTTGATCCGATAAACTCTTCAGGCCTTCGTATACTTCATGGAAACTTAATCCGGTACGCCGGGCCAATAACCTCTCATCAATATATCTGTAATCAGAAAAGAGTCCTGTATAAGACCGGAGAAGAACCTGAAGAAGATCTTCTAACTTTGCTTTCAGGCCATCAATATGGTAGAGAGTTTCTCTTTGAACGGTAAATATTAATTTGGAATGCCGATCCGTATCTTCCTGGTATTCTATATATCCAGACATATCTAAGAGCTTCAAGGCGCTATGGACATGTTTTATATTAAAATGATAGGCTGCACAAAATTGTTCTATAATAAAATTATGCCCTGTATTTATGCCCATTCCCATCCCTATTTCAAAGAAGTATGCTAATTTCTCATATACTTTTTTAATAAATTCTTTTTCCGGGAATTCATCTTTCACTCTACGTTTCAATTGAACCTGATCTTTGACACTGAATAAAGCCACTGCGTAAGCTTTCTTAGAATCGCGACCGGCTCTACCTGCTTCCTGAAAATATTCTTCCAATGAACTGGGCAGCTCATAATGAACGACTACCCTTACATCCGGTTTATCAATACCCATTCCGAATGCATTGGTGCAAACGATTATCCGGCATTGATCCGATTTCCATTTATTTTGTTTCTCTATTTTCTCATCCGAAGTAAGTCCGGCATGAAAGTAATCGGCCTGAATACCCTGCCTGTTGAGTTCTTCTGCTATCTCTTTGGTTTTTCTTCGGCTTCTAACATATACTATTCCACTTCCAGGAACACTTTTAAGTATTTTGATCATTTCAAAAGCTTTATCCTCTGTTTTCCGGATAACATACGCTATATTTTTTCTTTCAAAACTTTTCTTAAAGACATTTTTTTCTCTAAAGCAAAGCTTAGTCTGGATATCATCCACCACCTCCGGGATAGCTGTAGCTGTCAGAGCTAAAACAGGAACATCGGGCAGTAAATCTCTCAATCGTGATATTTGCAGGTAAGACGGTCTGAAATCGTATCCCCACTGAGAGATACAATGAGATTCATCAACGGCAATCATACAAACAGTCATATCCTGCAGCTTAGCAAGAAATAAGTCCGTACCTATCCTTTCCGGAGATACATACAGGAATTTATACTTTCCAAAGATACAGTTTTCAAGGGCAATAATTATCTCCTGATGGCTCATTCCCGAATGTACCATTGTCGCCTTAATTCCCTTTTGCCTCAATGCATCTACCTGATCTTTCATTAATGCAATAAGAGGAGTAACAACGATACAAATACCTTCCATCATCAGGGTAGGAACCTGAAATGTCAGAGATTTACCTTCTCCCGTGGGCATCAGCCCGAGAGTATCTTTTCCCGCATATACAGATTGTATAATTTCCTCCTGTAACGGACGAAAAGAATCAAATCCCCAATATTCTTTTAAAACAGCGCGCACTTCACTTATCAATAAACAGTTATCAGTAAACAGTAAACAGTTTAAACATTATTAGTTATACCAGATAAACTGCATTAACCGTCCACTGATAACTGGTGACTGTTAACTGTTAACTGGCGACTGGTAACTGTTAACTGAACTTCATGTCTTTGATTAATAGTTGGATGTTAATATTATTATTGTAATTATTCTCTTCGATGGTATAACAAATATCAAAAGGAACACCGGCTCTTATTTTTTCATAATATTCATGCTTACCGAAAGCGATAGCATGTATTATAGTATCTGTCGAATCGTCTGTAAGCTCTAATTTAATATGCTCAAGCTCTTTTCCCACTAATTTACTATTTCCTGCATCCCTTACTTTAAATGAACAGAAAACAGGCTTCTGGTTCTCCGGGCCGAATGGATTCATCTTTTTGATATCAAAGAGTAATTTCATATTGATCTCTTTCAATTCAAGAGCCATATCAATATCTAAAGTCTGGGTCATCTGCTCTTCTTCCATGTTTTCATCGGCAAATTCTTCCAGCCTGTTTTTGAAAAGATCCAGATTTTCTTCCCGGATAGTGATTCCTACCGCAAAAGTATGTCCGCCGAAGTTCTCCAAAAGATCTTTTGTCGATTCAATAGCCGTGTAAATATCGAAACCGGTTACAGAACGTACAGAACCGGATATAAAACCATTAGACTCTGTCAATACGATCGCTGGCTTATAATATCTTTCGGTCAACCGGGATGCAACAATCCCAATCACACCCTTATGCCATTCCCTATTGAAAACCACAATTACTTTTCCATCCACCATATCCGGGTTCTGATCCAAAACCGAATAAGCTTCATCGGTGATCCGCTTGTCTAATTCCCTTCGGTCGTCGTTGTACTGATCAATATTTTCACTTTTCTCTTTAGCCGATTCCGAATCTTTTGCCAATAAAAGATCCACAGCCTCTTTGCCATTCATCATTCTTCCGGAAGCATTAATACGTGGCCCGATCTTGAATACGATATCACTCATTGTAATTTCTTTTCCCGACAAACCACATACATCGATAATTCCTTTTAAGCCACGGCTGGGATTCTGATTTAATTGTTTCAGTCCGAACGTTGCCAAAACTCTGTTTTCACCTGTTACAGGAACAATGTCTGAAGCTATACTTACAGCACATAAATCCAGCAGACTTTTCAAACTTGAAAAGTCGATACCGTTATTTTTAGCAAACGCCTGCATAAATTTAAATCCTACCCCACAACCGGACAGATGTTCGTAAGGATAACAGGAGTCTTCTCTTTTGGCATCCAGGATAGCCAGTGCAGGAGGCAACTCTTCTCCCGGCATATGATGATCACAAACGATCACATCAATACCGAAGGTATTAGCATACGCTATTTCCTCATTGGCTTTAATACCGCAATCCAAAGCTATGATCAGATCAACACCGGTTTGACGGGCATAGTCGATCCCCTGCATTGAAATGCCGCAACCTTCATCGGAACGATTTGGAATGTAATAATCCAAATAGGATTTTGAACAGAATTGTTCCAAAAACTTATAGACAAGCGCCACTGCTGTAGTACCGTCTACATCATAATCCCCATAAACCAATATCTTTTCCTTGTTTCCTAATGCACGCTCCAGCCGTTTAACAGCGATCGGCATATCCGGAAATTGAAAAGGATCATGCAGATCCCTTAAACCAGGACTAAAGAATTTCCTTATATCTTCCTCAGTCGTTATTCCCCTCTGCACCAACAACAGGCATACAGCAGGACTAAAACCGAACTTCTGAGAAAGTTCGTTTTGCTTAAGTATCTGTTTTTGTGTAGGGGGTTGATAATTCCATTTGTTTGTCATTTATATATATTTTATTTTCTTTTTTTCTCTCTCGGAAGAACAACTTTTGCTTTTTTCAGGCAATAAT
>JAJBTS010000046.1:0-5291 GCA_020860885.1 Bacteroidales bacterium | reverse complement strand
TATTCAAAGGTTGAAAAAGCCTTCAGGAAGAAGTGTGTATTCCATGCAAAAATTCTATCTTTTTAGTAAATTATATCTTATATTTGCATCTTTATAAGTTCTCATACATGGAAGAAGAAATAAAAAGATCTTGCGAGATCTTGTTAAAAGGAGGGATAATTCTATACCCCACAGATACAATCTGGGGAATAGGATGCGATGCCACTAATCCGGAAGCAATAAAAAAAATATATAGTATAAAACAGAGAGTGGATTCTAAGTCTTTACTGGTATTAATTGATTCCGAAAATAAACTGAATTATTATATAGATGATGTTCCTCCTATCGCTTATGACCTGATCGAACTGACAAATAAACCTCTTACTATTATCTATTCAAAAGCTAGAAACGTAGCTCCTGAATTAATTGCTTCCGATGGAACTCTGGGTATTAGGGTTACAAACGAAACATTTTCCAAAGAGTTATGCAGAAGGTTAAAAAAGCCTTTGGTTTCCACATCGGCAAATATTAGTGGAGAGAAATCTCCGTCCTGCTTTTCTGAAATTAAAGAATCTATTATCCGGTCTGTCGATTATGTTGTAAAATATCGGCAGGAAGAGAAAAACAGCAATCAAGCCTCCAGCATTATAAAAATTGACACCGATGGCGTCTTTAAAATAATCCGCCCGTAATGGAAAAAAAATCATTGTTGATCAAATATATTCTCTCGGATTATCTGACTGCTAATTTGGCCTGGCTCTTTTTTAATATCCTCCGGTATTATCTTATAGCCCAATATGAGGGTTTTCCCAGTTTAGGATCTTTCCTAAGCTTTCATCAGGTAATTAAAGGACAAATCATTATTCCCTTTGGATGGCTGGTATTGCATTATTTCTCAGGATATTACAATAAACCTCTGAAAAAATCAAGATTGATCGAATTCACAACTACTTTCACAGTATCGCTAATAGGGACCATCGGAATATTTTTTACGTTATTATTAAAAAACCTTCCCGAATCTTTCCGGATATATTATGAGCAATTTACCTTTTTATTTTTATTTTCTTTCTTCTTTACTTACATCGGGCGGTTTATTATCACATCCCAATCCACCCGAAAAATTCAGAAAAGGGAATGGACTCTTAAAGCTCTTATTTTAGGAAACGGGAAAAAAGCATACGACATCAGGAAAGAACTGGAAAAACCATACGATTCCATGGGATATACGATACAGGGATTTATTGACACCGGATTAGACAATAAAAACAGTTCAAACAGCTATTTACCCACGGTAGGAAATCTGGATGATCTGCCTTCCCTTATCCAATCAAAAAAAACCGAAGAATTAATTATTGCTATCGATTCACAAAATGAAGAGGATATACTAAAATTATTGTATTCTTTGTATAAATACAAATTACCGATCAAAATACCTTTAAGTTACAGCAAGTTATTGACCGGAGGAATGAAAGTCAAGACTATTGCCGGATTTCCGTTAATAGATGTAACAGCTAATAATTTTTCTGAAAGCGAGAAAAACATAAAATTTATCTTAGATAAAATAATTTCTCTGTTAGTTTTATTACTTTTGTGCCCGCTTTACCTGTATTTGGCTATCCGGGTCAGATTAGATTCTCCCGGGCCAGTATTTTTAAAACAGGAAAGGATCGGATTCGGAGGCAAACCCTTTATGATCTATAAATTCCGCACCATGAGGCAAGACGCGGAAAAAGAAGGACCCACTTTATCTGTATTGAACGATCAACGTATCACACCTTATGGAAAAAAGATGAGGAAATACAGATTAGATGAACTTCCACAGTTCTGGAATGTTCTGAAAGGTGATATGTCTTTAGTAGGTCCTCGTCCTGAAAGGAAATATTTTATTGATAAAATAATAAAAGAAGCGCCTTATTATTATTTATTACACAATGTCAAACCCGGCATCACCTCGTGGGGTATGGTAAAATATGGTTATGCTTCGAATGTAAAACAAATGATTGAACGCATGCAATACGATATACTGTATTATGAAAATATGTCTCTTGGACTGGATACTAAAATATTGATATATACTATCAAAACAATTATAACCGGAAAAGGGATATGATAGATTCGTTTAACCGAACAGATATTTGATCATCAAAAATATGGAAACAAAAACATGGTTTGATAGTGTTCTGGAATGGAGAGAGAAATTCATAAAGGAGAAACACTTTGTACTTATACTCAGCTTTATGATAGGAATATTAACAGCTTTGGCTGCTAATTTACTTAAATCATCCATTCATATTATCCAACATTTCCTGACGGAACGGATAGACACAACGTATGCCAACTGGCTGTATCTGGTTTATCCTGTCATAGGAATATTACTTGCCGGATTATTCGTTAAGTATATTGTTAAAGACGATATCGGGCACGGGGTAACGAAAATACTCTATGCTATTTCGCAAAGAAAAAGCCGGATAAAACCCCATAACACCTGGTCTTCTTTAGTAGCCAGTTCTATCACCATCGGATTCGGGGGATCTGTAGGAGCCGAAGCTCCTATTGTACTAACCGGATCTGCCATAGGCTCGAACCTGGGACGATTGTTTAAAATGGAGCAAAGAACTTTGATGCTCCTTATCGGATGCGGTGCGGCAGGAGCTATTGCAGGCATCTTCAAAGCACCTATTGCCGGACTTCTTTTTACCATCGAGGTCCTGATGCTGGACCTGACCACGGCATCTGTCCTGCCGTTATTGATCTCTTCTGTAACCGCAGCTACCGTTTCCTATATTTTCACAGGAATGGATGCAATGTTTAAGTTCAGCCTCTTACAGGATTTTACAGTTGAAAGGATTCCTTATGTACTTCTGCTAGGAATTATATGCGGACTGATAGCACTCTATTTTACCCGCGCTATGATATGGATCGAAGGCATCTTCCGAAAACTGGGAACTTTCTGGAAGAAGTTTTTCCTTGGAGCTGCTATTTTAAGTATACTCATCTTCCTGCTTCCTCCTTTGTACGGTGAAGGTTATGATACAATCGGCAGCCTGATAAATAAAAGTTACTCCGGACTCTTCGAAGGAAGCCTTTTTTACGATTTTCAGAATAATTTCTGGGGAGTATTTACTTTCCTGTTACTGATCATTCTTTTCAAAGTCTTTGCTTCGAGTGCCACGAATGGAGGTGGCGGATGCGGTGGTATTTTTGCGCCTTCTTTATTCCTGGGAAGTATTGTCGGTTTTCTTTTCGCATTTACTTTCAATGCCATAGACCCGAACATTCCCATACATTTTTTATCTGTAAATTCCTTACCGGAAGAAAACTTTGCATTAATGGGGATGGCAGGTATGATGGCTGCAATCATGCACTCTCCCCTTACGGCTGTCTTTCTCATCGCCGAATTAACAGGAGGATTCGATCTCTTTTTACCTTTAATGATCGTTGCTATGAGCGCCTATTTTACTATTATGCTGTTCGAAAAGCATAGTATCTATTCTATACGTTTGGCAAAAAAAGGCGAATTATTGACTCATGATAAAGATAAGGCAGTTCTTACATTATTAAATTGTGAAGCTGTAATAGAGACTGATTTTATTGCGGTAAATCCTCAGATGACTCTGGGAGACATGGTAAAAGCCATTGCAAAATCTCAACGGAATGTTTTTCCTGTAGTAGACAGTGAGAATGTACTAAGAGGAGTGGTACTATTAGACAACATACGAAATATTATGTTCCGCCCGGAACTCTATGATCGCTTTAATGTAAAAAAATTCATGATCTCACCGCCGGGTAAAATTAATATTTCCATGCCGATGGATAAAGTAATGCAATTGTTCGAAGATACGAAAGCATGGAATCTGCCAGTGGTTGACGATAAAGGCCATTACTTGGGATTTATATCCAAATCTAAGATATTCAATGCTTACAGGGATGTATTACAACAAAACTTTTCAGAAGACATCTAAAATATGACAGAAAAAAAAGATCTACGAATCGTATTCATGGGAACACCGGAATTTGCAGTGGAAAGCCTGCGTTCCCTGGTAGAAGGTGGCTACAATGTTGTAGGAGTCATTACTATGCCGGATAAACCCAAAGGAAAACATCAAAGCAACCTTCAACCCAGTCCGGTAAAAGAATATGCTCTATCCCGCAATCTGCCTTTACTGCAACCTGAAAAACTGAAAGATCCCGATTTCCTTCAATCTTTGAGGGATTGGAAGGCTGATCTACAAATCGTCGTAGCCTTCAGGATGTTGCCTGAAGTTGTTTGGGACATGCCCCGCTTAGGAACTTTCAATCTCCATGGCTCACTCTTACCTCAATTCAGGGGTGCCGCACCCATCAATTGGGCCATTATTAACGGAGAAAAAGAAACAGGGGTCACCACTTTTTTTCTTACCCATGAAATAGATACGGGAAAAATCATTGCTCAGGAAAAGATCCCTATCCATGATACGGACAATTTTAAGATTGTACACGATAAGCTTATGCACTTAGGAGCTGAACTGGTTATAAAAACAGTAGATGATATCCTTTCCGGTTCCATTACTCCAGTGGATCAGAAAGAATTGATAATAGATCCGAAAGAATTAAAACCTGCTCCTAAGCTCTTCAAAGATATATGCAAAATAGATTGGAATCAATCTAGCCAAAGAGTTTACGACTTTATACGTGGTTTGTCTCCCGCTCCCGCTGCCTGGACGGAATTAAATACAAATAAGGAAAATATACATCTGAAAATCTTCGAAACCGAAAAAGAGATCACTTCACCGAACGTTTCCCCGGGCACTATTGTCTCTGATGGAAAACTGTTTTTAAAGATCAGCACTACAGACGGATTTATCCACTTGAAGATCATTCAACCGGCAGGCAAGAAAAGAATGTCTGTCGAAGATTTTTTACGCGGAAACGGGCATCTTTTCACCAATCGTTGTTAATACTCTTCACTACTCTTTTGCGATAAGTATCACTACCCCTTCGTAGTGCTTTTCGCTACCCCCTCGCGGTAAGTATTGCGACCCCTCCGAGATACTCTTCGCTAACCCGTCGAAATACTCTTCGCAACGGGGGTGAGATACTCTTCGCAAACAGGCATAAATACTCTTCACGAATTGTCGTTAATTTTGTTTAGGATTCTTTGAATTTTTTGCACGTGCGAAAATTTCAAATGCGACCACGATTAAAAAAAATGGGACGTGCCAAAATTTCAGATCGCTTGCACCTCTTCAGTGAACAGTAAACAGTTAGGTAACTGATGACTGTGTCTTGTCCTGACATAGGTTGACACAAAAAAAGCTAAAAACTTATGTCAA
>JAJBTS010000122.1 GCA_020860885.1 Bacteroidales bacterium | reverse complement strand
ATATAATGAGAAAGAAGGATGGAACGCACAGGATGAATCCGACTTATTATCGGTTTTAGACAATTTAAATGTACGAAAAATTAAATTCGCATTGTCTAACGTTCTAAGCCACGAGGGCAAAGAAAACTCGATACTAAAGGAGTGGATAGACAGGAATCATTATAACGTTCATAAGATTGATATGGATTATCATTACAGTAATTATCAAAAGAAATCAAAGAAGGCTGACTCTCAGGAAGTTTTGATAACAAATTACTAAGATTATTATGAGTGAACTTGAAAGAATACCATATGCATCTTTCCTTTGGAAATTTGGTACAACCTCATTTCGAACCAGAGAGTTTAATAAGAAGATAGAGTGGCAACTCCGTCTTCTGGATGAATTTTGGCAGAAACCGGAAAATAGAGGGCTGGGCTGGGAAGTTCCTACACAAGGACAGTCGGATATATATGAAGTTAAAAATAGGTATTATGACTGGTTGGTATTGAATGGGTTTACCAAGGGGGATGATGCAGTGAAGTACAAGGCCGCTCGTGAGAAAACAAGTGGCTTAGTTGACATGGGCTTAATAGAAAGAGAGCACAGACTTACCGAAGTAGGAAGAAAATTGTTGGAAATAACAGACAATAATGATTTCTTGGCCAAGAATGAATTGGGGATTTCAAAGGACTCAGAAATTTATCTAAAACAACTATTAAAGCTTCACGTGACTATAGATGGAAAAATAGTCCGTCCTTTCATTATTGTATTGTATTTATTGACAGAATTGGATCATTTGAGTTACGATGAATTTCGTTATTTAATGCCATTGTGTACGGATGAAGAAAGTACACAATTTATCCTAAATTCCATAAAGGTTTTACGAGAATCCCATGGGTCAGGAAGCATTGAAAATGTCCTTTGTGAATTTTTATTATCGAAATCAAATTACATTAAAGGGCTAAATCGGTTCATATCCAATGATTTTTCAGATGCACTTCTTCTTTCTGTAAGCATGAATCGTAAAAGCCAATTGTATGACAAGCCTTATATAAATTTATATAGGGAATTGTATTCGGTTTTTATGGAGAAAGATGAAAGCAGGATCCTGCCATTATTTATGGCCATTAATAAATTTTCCAACAGCTCAATAAGTATCAAATGGAAGAATTTATTATTTTCCAAAACGATTACTTCTGTCGTTAAGAAAGACCCCTTATCGTGCATAATTCCTCTTTCTGAAGAAACCATAAAATCAGAAGTTCATTTTAAGAAATTTTTCTATGTCACCATGCACTTATTCAAAGCCATGGTCACCTTAGAAGATTATCTTGATTTGAATCGAAGATACTTGGGGTTGACCAATTGCTTCATATTTGAAGATGAAATGGTAAAGCTTGATATTGTTCCTAAACAATTTTTTAAAGGTGCAATGGAGGAGCTCTTTAAACAGGCTTTTCAAAAGTCAGGCAATCTATTTTTAGATTGTCCTATGGAGACAATATGCCATTCTTTGAAATTCGATAAATCAAAAATTTTATTGGAGTTAAACAAGGAACTTAATCTTGAAATATCTACCATTGAAGATGCTTTTGATGAAGTGGAACGCATTAGATATTCTCGATTTAAAGAACTCATAAATAAGAAATTCCAAAATGATAAATTATTGACTCTTTTAACAGACTTCGAGAATAGAAATGATGAAGAAATAAACAATCTGGTTACAGATAATGCCGACATCCCAACTATATTTGAGTATATTCTTGGGATAATTTGGTATAAATGTTGTGGACAAAAAGGGAAAATCTTAGATTATCTGAATTTATCTTTGGATGCAAATCTCCTTCCTGTGACACACGCTGCAGGGGGTGAGGCTGATATTGTATATGAATATCCGATGTCGGCCAAATACCCCAAACATTCTTTATTGTTAGAGGCAACGCTTGCTGATGGCACAAACCAACGTAGAATGGAAATGGAACCTGTATCCCGTCATTTAGGCAACCATATACTACAAAACAAGAACCATAAAAGCTATTGTGTATTTGCTACAACCTATCTTGATATAAATGTCATAAGTGACTTTATTTCAAGAAAAAATTCTTATGTATGGTGCGATAGATCAAATCCAGATAATTATGTTGAGGGTTTAAAAATTATCCCTCTGGATACATCTGATCTCAAAGAGATTGTGAAATTTGAAATTCCCTACGAAGAGCTCTATACTCATTTTGAAAAAGCCTATAAGGCTACTGAATTTCATCCTAAAAGATGGTATGATGGGTACGTCCACATTGCAAATCGGGAAAAACTTGAAGATATCCCAGACTATTCGATTGCTGCGGAACCATCCATAAATGAATAAATCCTGAAGTTTGGGCTGTAGTGGGGTTGGAGGGTCAAAGACACCTTCGCTACCTAAGATTGACACTCGGAAAATTGCGGGATAGCCAGCGAAAGTTGGTCAAAATTGACCAACTTTAGCTGGCTATAACGCAATTTTAATAAACAATTTATAATTAAAAGGCATATT
>JAJBTS010000427.1 GCA_020860885.1 Bacteroidales bacterium | reverse complement strand
CAGTAAAACAGATTGGTCCATCATTCTTTCCATAATTATAATCAGGGTATCTTTTAATTCGTATTATCATAGTTCTTTTACAAATATAGGAAATTTTTCCTAAAATGCGTAAAATAAAGCTTACCCATCCCAAATAAGATAAATCGACATAAAAAATAGAAAAAGAACTTAATAAAGCTTTAATATCTTAAATTCCGGGCATTAACCGCAAAAGTTGTCACCTTCCTTCACTTCATCAACAATAAAAGCACTTTATTCCTACCATTATAATAGAGTAATTTTGTATCGATTTTAAGTTTGAGATATATTAATTAGAAATTATAACCTATGATTCTACTCTTAAGTAAACAAAACCGGAAAAAATTATTGATTCTCTTTTTTGCCGGATTGTCTTATACAACGTATTCCCAAGTCACTATTGGTTCATCAGATCCTGCCCATAGCAGTGCTATCCTGGAATTGAAATCACCGGATAAAGGATTTCTGGCACCCCAGGTTTTATTGACCGATATATGGGATACCATTACTGTTCCCGACTATACCAACGGATTATTGGTCCTCAATATGAATGATTCGGATACCGAAATCCCCGTTGGCGACAGAGTAATAGCCGGCAAATACTATTACTGGCTGACTGAAAAATGGGTACAGGTTGTAGGCCGACAAACTATGGATGAAAATATGGAACAGGCTTTGTCTAATTTAGGTATACCGCGCCCTGCTATTTTTTCCTTAAACGGAAAAGACCATATATATGTTTACAATTATCCTGGTTTAGATACGTATGACGATATGCTGGGGGTTATCAATCCTTTACAAGGAATTATGCCGGAAGCAGCCGTTAATTATGCATATCTCCCCCTAATGGAACGGGTAAATTATACCTCAGGAACAGTGAAACTGGATTCTACAAATATCGCTGATGGTAAGAAGAAATTTTCATTGACATTTCAGCCAGGCATATATAGTATTGTATTTACTTATGAGTTTATTCCCTCCTATACAGCGGGTTCACAATACAACCCAGGCCATGACATGTGTTTTTCTGCAACTTATTTTATGCAATTCCCTGTAAATATAATAAATAATGATGGAAGTATTACGACAGGTCTCACGCGTATAGAATCGAATTGTTATCATGGAGCAGGCACAAGAATTTTGGGGGAAGGAAGATACTCCGACCATGGTAATACAATCAATTATATAGCCGTATTACTTACAGAAACATCCTGGGATGTTGCATTAGGAACAGGATACGGAGATGAATATTGCAATGGGAGACAAGGATTGTCTATGCCAAACAGGAGTACTTTTCTTTATGTTTCAAGATTAGGAGACACAAATTAAATTATAACGATCATGAAAAAAAATATCATTACAGTATTTATCCTATTTTTAATAGTATTTCCCGGCCTACAGGCCCAGGTTACTATAGGCTCCTTAGATTCTCCCCATGAAAGCGCCGTTTTAGACTTACAATCGTCTGACAAAGGTTTTCTGGGACCAAGAGTATCTCTGACAGGACGATACGACAATACAACCATACCTGATGCTACTCCGGGTTTAATGGTCCTGAATATATCTCAACCCGATCCGCAACAACCCGAAGAAGAAAGGGTGTATCCTTACGGATTCTATTATTGGGTCGAAGGAGAGCGGCCGGGATGGGAAAGATTTATTGTACAGGACGAACTGGAATATAAAATAGATCAGGAAGTATCCCGATTATCCATCCCCCGCCCTACTATGTTTTACCTCGATGGAAAAGACATGCTTTCTGACAACAGGCCGGGAGCGCGTAATTTCATGAAGGACGTTCAGGCATACTCATCCAGGGATCTTCCCCTTATGGATAGCATCAACCATTCAGGAGGCGCTATTAAATTGAAAGACGGAACAGCTAATACACTCATACTGGATCCGGGAATATACAACATCGTTTTTGCCTATCTGTTTATTCCGACTACACCGGCTGGAATTAATTGCAACGTGTCTTCTTATTTTATGGATTTTCCATTCTATCCGAGAGATGGTGCAGGACTGAAATACATCCGGGTATATTCCAATACCTACCAAAATACGGGAGATAAATCATCCCATGCTGCCACAATCAATTTTGTAGCACCCATAGAGCAACAAACGGAATGGGTCGTAAAGCTGGGAGCAGGCCCCGGAAGTTGCACCCAGGTTAACGGGTTTTCTTTACCCAACAGAAATACTTTTTTATACATAACGAAAGTCGGAGACTGGTAATTTAAATAAAGATATGAAATATAACAAGTTAATATTCTTAATTATTGCAACAATCCTAGGAGCAGACCTATCGGCTCAAGTAGCAATAGGAACCGAAGAAGATCCGCACAAAGGTGCCGTATTGGAACTGGTAAGTGACAACAAAGGATTCCTGGGTCCACGAGTACAACTAGAAAGCGCTTCCAGTCCTAATCCTATTCAAAATCCGGCGATAGGCCTTCTCGTTTTCAATATTGCAGAGAGTGGTATGGATGGTGAAAAAGTAGAAAAAGATAAATTCTATTTTTGGTCCGGAAACAGTTGGGTAGAATTCATTTACGAAGAGGTCCTTGAGACCGAAATAAATAACAGACTAAACGAATTAGGGATTCCACGGTCTGCGGTCTTTCATTTGGACGGAAAGCAAATAATTGATAACAGCAATTCAAACAATCCGGTAATGGGGATGTTTGATGTAATGAAAGATATCGAATTAGGAGATAAAGCGTCCTTGTATCTGAAACAGACTATCAATGAAACAGGGGGGGATGTCAGATTACGTACGGATCAAGGAGGATTCAGTGTTCTTGAATTCAAAAAAGGAACGTATAGTATAACTTTCACTTATCAGTTCATTCCATCTACAAATGCCTATCCGAATCCTACGACACCTGTATCGACCTGCACTGCGTCTTCTTATTTCGTAGATTTTCCTCTCGAAAGAAGTGGTATACAAACAGACAGGGCCAGAATACATAATGTGGCATATCATGGAT
The DNA here is from genome assembly GCA_020860885.1 of Bacteroidales bacterium. GTDB lineage: Bacteria > Bacteroidota > Bacteroidia > Bacteroidales > Azobacteroidaceae > Azobacteroides. The sequence continues at coordinate 12,499 of JAJBTS010000427.1, read as the reverse complement.
CGGGAGCACAGGCACATCATGGAGGATCTATCAGTTATGTGGTAAAAATAGAGGCTGAACCGACCTATTGGTGGATTGGGCTAGGAGCAGGACAATCAGGACCCAATTGCAATTATGATAAATCTCAAGAGGAACAAGACTTAGCTATAGAAGGTTTCTCATTAATGAATGACAACACTTTTGTATTAGTATCCAGAATAGGAGATTAATAGGGAATAAAGCTTTATTTTCTTATCTCTCGGGTATATATCTCAGCATCTCTCGGGTATATATCCGAGAGGGGAGACGAAAAGCATTGCGACGTACCTGAGGTATATATCCCAGACTTGCTCAGATATATACCTCAGGTACAGCTAACAGTTAACAGTAATCAGCTAACGGTGAGGCCCGGTAGCATGACTGTTTACATCTTAAGTTCTTTATTTATTTTTCTCAATTGAAAAGCTATAATAACACGGAATAATCCATAAACCAGCATAGAAATTCCAACCAGTACCACTACAAATATTCCTTTTCCAAAACCCGGGCTCAACAAGTACATAAAGGAGAGGATGATACAGATGATACTAAGTGCAAGCAACCATCCCCAACCTCTTACTCCCATAATCTGAAGCTGGCATGCTTCTCCAACACCCCATATAGAACGAAAAAGCATCCAGAAGCCTACCATGAAAACGAGTATTCCGGTAACAACGGGAGTTGGTAATACCAACAACATTATTCCGAGTAATAACTCCAATATCCCTCCTGCGAGCGTCCAACCCCAGCCATATAAAGAATTACGATTCGATACTGCGTAAAAAATATCCAGAATACCGCTAAGCAGAAACCCAACGATAAATACATAGGTTATACCCACCAAAGAAACTCCCGGAGAAGTGAAACACCATACTCCCATAATAATAGCAATAATACCTATAAGAAGCGAAATCCACCAGTTTTTTACTGCTTTCTTCATTGAATCAATCATTTGTAACATAACTTTAAGTATTAAAAATTAAACATTCATTCTTATAATACAAAGGTCGTTGGAATTGCAGCCCCGATAATGTCTTAAATCGAACAAAGAATGTCCGATATTTCTTTTTATTAAGATTTAAGTCTATATTTGGAAAATGTTATCAATTAATCCTTAAATAGTATGCCAGGAATTACCGACATAACTAGCCACAGGGAAAAAATATCCGATGTTACGGATCGTTTTGCCATTAAGAACTTTGTTCTAAACGACGCATCCCTGATCGTACCGGATCAGTCCCTGGATGAATCTTTTATATTTAATGGCTTTGTTTTAGCAATGTGCCTGAAAGGAGAAGCTAACTTAAGGATCAATTACAGGGATTTTCTCCTTAAAGAAGGACATATATTTACTTATATGCCCAATCAGATATCCCGGGTACTGAAAAGATCAGACGATTTTCTTATTGAGAATCTTTTCCTTGCTTCCGATTATGTATTGCAGCTTCCTCTTCCTAAGGATTTTGATCTGTTGAAGAAAATTTCTCTAGAACCCGTACAAAAGATAAAACCGGAAGCTATGCACAATATGTTTGAACTTCATTCCCTGATTGCCAAACATCACCGGAGGAAGGATAATCCTCATAAGGAACTACAAACAAAGTCGCTCATATTCGCTCTTTTAATGGAGGTAGCTGCCGTATATTCGAATGCCGCTCCTCAGATACCATCAGCTGTTTCAAGACAAGAAGTGCTTACGGACAATTTTTTCAAAATCATGCTGAAAGATTTTAAGAAAGAGAGAAGCGTAGCCTATTATGCGAATAAATTATGCCTGACACCCAAATACCTTTCTATGACGGTTAAAAAGATAACCGGACATCCTATCAGCGAGTGGATAAACGAAGCGGTTACCATTGAAGCGAAAAGAATGTTGAAAGCGACGAATATGACGGCCCTACAAATTTCAGAAGAATTAAATTTCCCCAATCCTTCCTTTTTCGGACGATTTTTCAAACAGTATGCAGGGATGACTCCCCTGCAATATAAGAATAGCTGAGTGTGAACTCAGCCATTCCTTTTTTTATCTTTTAGTAGTAAGGCCTGAAGGATAGCATGACCCCGGATCCTTTCCAGCGGATAGACTTCGATTCCTGCTTTTTCCAGGAAAAAGACATCTGCTTCGGTTAGTCCGTCGCAATACAATCTGACTGCACGTTTGGCAAGTAACCACAGGCAAAGGTAATTTATGTTTGCTATTGAAATCATATCTTCATCGATAGCGGTAACAAGATCGTCATTCACTTCAAACAAAAGGATTTTCTTTGTACTACTCCCCGACTCTATCAGATAAATACAATCGAGTATTATAGCTATTCTCATTTTTCATCTCTTTATTCATCCTGTTTTTTGTCACTACGGTTAAGTATTTCCATAAACTCGTCACCGGTTATGGTTTCTTTTTCAAGCAGGAATTTTGTTGTTTCATGAACTTTATTCAGATTATCCGTAATGATTTTTTTCGCTTTTTCGTGAGCTATTTTTATGATAGTAAGAACTTCCTTATCTATTTCGGCAGCGGTATCGGCAGAGCATGCCAGGGAAGAATCTCCTCCCAGATAAACATTATTAACGGTTTCGAGAGCCATCATATCGTATTTATCGCTCATACCATAACGGGTAATCATAGCCCGGGCCAGTTTAGTAGCCTGTTCAATATCGTTGGAAGCACCCGTTGTTACCGTATTGCATACGATTTCTTCAGCCGCACGACCTCCGGTAAGAGTGGTAATACGATTCAGTATTTCTTCACGGCTTATCAGATTTTGTTCTCCGGAATCGACCTGCATGGTATAACCCAATGCTCCGGAAGTACGCGGAATGATGGTTATCTTATGTACCGGAGCCGAATTCATTTGTTGGGCAGCTACCATGGCATGTCCGATCTCATGGTAAGCAATGATCTTTTTCTCTTTGTCGGATATAACTTTTCCTTTTTTCTGAGCCCCAGCCAATACCACTTCCACACATTCTTCCAGATCGTTTGTCGTAACAGCATCGTGTCCTAAACGAACCGCCCGCAAGGCTGCCTCATTAACGATATTTGCCAGTTCCGCACCGGAAGAACCGGCTGTAGCCCGCGAAACAATATCAAGGTTTATATTGTCGTGTTTCACTTTCTTCAGATGAACTTCCAATATAGCCTTTCTTCCTTCCAGATCCGGTAATTCCATCTGTATGCGCCTGTCGAAACGTCCCGGACGGAGCAAAGCTTTATCCAGGCTATCCGGACGGTTGATAGCGCCCAGAATTACGACTCCTTTTTTCCCATCAAAACCATCCATTTCCGTAAGAAGCTGATTCAAGGTCTGTTCGCGTTCATCGTTACCACCTCCCAATGCATTGTCCCGTTTTTTCCCGATAGCGTCTATTTCATCAATGAAGATAATACAAGGAGCTTTCTCATTGGCTTGTTTAAAAAGGTCACGTACTTTCGCAGCTCCCATTCCGACAAACATTTGTACAAATTCAGAACCCGAGATAGAAAAGAAAGGTACTTTTGCCTCACCTGCCACAGCCCGGGCAATTAAAGTTTTCCCTGTCCCCGGAGGGCCTACCAACAATGCTCCTTTCGGAAGACTTGCTCCGATTGTAGTATATTTATCCGGATTATGTAGAAAGTCAACGATTTCATAGAGAGCTTCTTTCGCCTCGTCTTGCCCGGCAACATCTGCAAAAGTTGTTTTAATTTCCGATTCGGCATAGATCTTCGCGCCACTTTTACCAAATGACATTACATTGTCGCCACCCATACGGTTTTGGATGCCCTTGGACATTTGTCTCCATATAAAGTAAAAAAAGACTCCCGGCAATACCCAAAGAAGAAGGAAACTAAGTATTGGGGAACTCTCGCGGGGAATTGTCTTCGTAAAAGCAATCTTTCCTGTTTCATTAGGACTTTCCGCTGCCAGCAACCGGTCTACCAATTCCGGATCATTGATAGTTCCGGTCTGATACGTGGTTTCTGTATTATCTTCATCTAATGCTGAAAAATAAATGCGGTTGTCTTCCACTTTCACCTCTTTAACCTTTCCTTCTTCCACCTTACTTATGAATGTGCCATAGTCGGTATAGACTATCCTGGGTTTCATAATATTGGGAAAGACCAAACCATTCAATAGCATAACTATAGCTAAACCAAAAAGAATTCCCATATAAGGATTCTGCCTGGGTTTTTCGTCGTTTTTCTGTTCTACACTCATAACTCAATATTTTAGTTTATAATTAATCACTATGCAAATATCCCGTTTATGCACGAATGAGTTATGACTTTTTAAGGACGGAAAATGTTCGATATTTCTTTTTTAATTGCTATTATAACACTCAAAAAGAGCTTAGAGGATTGTTGTATTGGTAGAATGATTTTATTCAGATCTTTTTATCAGCATATCATCGTTTAGCAGCTTCCCAACCGATAAGAGCGTTTTTTCGTTCTGCACCGTAACGATAATTTCCAATTATGCCCGATGATTGTATTACCCTGTGACAAGGAATAAGAACCACAACAGGATTGTTGCCTAATGCTGTACCGACGGCTCTTTGAGCCTTTTTATGGCCCGATTTCAGAGCCAGATCCGAATACGTTACAAGCCCCCCGCCGGGCACCTGAAGTAAGGTTTTCCATACTTTCAATTGAAAATCCGTTGCTTTCAGATGCAATCGGATTTCTTCGGGTTTGTCCCAATCTTGCGTAAATACAAATAAAGCATTCTGTTGATTCCTGTCCAAAAAGTGCTTAAAGGCTGCTTTCGGAAACGACATTTTCATTCTTTCCAACGCAGTCTGTTTACCTTCATCTGCAAAAGTCATATGGCATATGCCTTTTTCCGTAGAGCCTATAATAACCGTTCCAAAAGGAGTATCGGAAAACGAATAATTAATCGTCAGGGATTCCCCTCCATTCTTGTATTCGCCGGGAGTCATTCCTTCGATATTCACAAACAGATCGTGCAGACGACTTGTAGTAGACAAACCGATTTCATCAGCAACGTCAAAAAGTGTTGCACGAGTCTCTTGTAATATCTTTTTCGCGTGTTCGACACTTAAATATTGAGCGAATTGCTTGGGAGTTACTCCTACCCATTCATGGAACATCCGCTGAAAGTGATAGGGACTCAGATGTACATGATCTGCAACTTCCCCTAATTGTGGTTGGCTTCTGTAATTCTTTATCAGAAAGTCAATTGCAGCTGCTATTCGGTCGTTGTCTATTTGCCGTTGGGTTCTCATTTCTTTCTCTCGTATGCGTGAAATTCGTAGGCTAAAAGCTGTTTTTTAATCTCCGTCCCCCAATGATACCCCTGAATATTACCATCACTTTTCACTATCCGGTGACACGGCACGATATAACTTACAGGATTAGCGCCCACCGCAGAACCGACAGCCTGTGCTCCTCCGGCATGAGGGGCAAGCGAGCCATAGGTAGAAAGCCTGCCTTCCGGTATACGCACCAATTGCTTCCATATCCCGATCTGGAAATCCGTTCCTCTCAGGTGGAGTGGAATCAACCGTTCGTGGTTACCATTGCAATATTCAACGGCCTGTAGCTGAAATCCACTTACCTTTTCTGTCATAGGTTGCTTCGGGAATCTTCGCATAAAATCTGCTTTTATTTCTGCTTCGCCCTTAGATGCAAATCCTAAAAAGCATAACCCTTTAGCCGTATTAGCGAGCAGTAATCTTCCGATTCCGGAGTTGAGAAACGAATATTCTATCACTCCCTTAGCATCTTCTTCCGTCCATTCTATAAACTGAAAATTGACCGGAGCTTTGCTGTATTTATCTACAGGCATAATACGTTGCCTGACAGCCTCTTTTCCAACACATTGTATCTCGAAAAAGGGATCATCCAATAGTGCCTTTATCTGATCAAACGCAATTTTCATATCTATAAATCTTTACTATTGGCAAATTCCCATGCCAGCAGTCGCTTTTTCACTTCTTTTCCCCACGAATAACGGTCAAATTTACCATCCGAACACACCACCCTATGGCAAGGCACCAGATAAAAAATAGGATTTCTACCGTTGGCAGTCCCTGCTGCCCGCGAATGTTTCTTATCTCCTGCCAATGTAGCGTAAGATATTACTTTTCCGTAAGGGATACGGATCAACCGTCGCCAGATTTCCGTTTGGTAAGGGGTTCCTTTGAGGTGAAAAATCAACCACCCGTTTCTTTTCCCATTCAGAAAGTCCAGTGCTTCTTTTTGTTGCGGAGTTTCAGATTCTACCGGACGGGCATACCCGAACCGTTTGTTAAAATCGGTCGATACGTATCCGCTTTCGTCAATCCCGATTCCGAGGTAACATACTCCTTTTGGCGTATTGGCTATCAGGACTTTTCCAAAAGAGCTTTCGTAGGAAGAATATTCCACAGGAAGTTTCCCATCGTCCGGCAACCACTCCAAAATTTCAATATTTGACCGGGAAGCCTGAGGAAGATCATCAATCATACGGTTAAGAATCGTTGCTTTATTCAGACAAAGCAATTCCTTATCCTTATCCGATATTTCTTTCGACATCTCTTTATAAGAGCGATTCATTTTCATTTCCGTTTTCTAATGGTTTTCTTCTTACCGGGAAATCTATATTCCCTTTTAACTCATATTTCATACAAAGATAGATTTATCCCGACACTTAAAAAATCCGGATCTTGCTAAGTTTTATTTATTTGGTATTTCAATACTGCGAAAAGGTGCAGTATAGGGGTTTCAGTTAAGTAATATCCGTTTTTGTAAAAAAAAATTAAACCTGAAACATATCTATTTTTTTGCTTGTTCTTAATATAGACCAAAATACGAATGAGAAACTGTAAGAAGAAAACTGCTTCCTTAAAGCAATCAATTAAATTAATTATTTAACTAAAATTTATTGGTATGATAAAAAACGAAAATGGGCTTAAAGATCCACGGGATAAACGAGGATTACCAGAAAGCTATGAAAAACAGATGCAGGAGGCACCGGGCATTCAGGCAGAAATGAAACCGGTACCTGATAGTGGAGAAGAAACTTATGAAGGTTGCGGCAGGCTAAAAGGGCGGAAAGCCTTTATTACGGGTGGTGATTCGGGAATTGGCCGTGCCGTAGCTATCGCTTATGCCCGGGAAGGAGCTGAAGTAGCTATTAATTATCTTTCCGATGAGAATAAAGATGCAGATTCATTGGTTGAATTGTTATCCAAAGAAGGAATAGACATCCATTGCTTACCAGGCGATATCTCCACCGAAGAAGGTGCAAAAAAGACTATACGCCAGGCAAAAGAGAAACTGGGACAAATCGATATACTTGTTTTAAATGCGGGAACTCAACGGGCTTCTAATGATCTGGATGAAATTACCAGTGAACAATTACTGAACACATTCAGCCTGAATGTGTTTTCGCCTTTCTGGATGGTACAGGAAATTCATAAAGATATGCCAAAAGGATCTTGTATACTGTTTACTTCTTCATCCGAGTTTTTTAAACCTGCCGCTAAACTTACCGAGTATGCATCTTCAAAATATGCAGTTGTCGGACTGAGCCGTTCATTGGCTAAGCAGTTGGTTGAAAAAGGCATTCGTGTAAATACGGTATGTCCCGGCTCTACCTGGACACCTCTGGAAATTTCGGGAGGTCTGAAAAAAGATGATATTCCGGATCATGGATCGGTAAATCTGATGCAACGTGCTGCGCAACCGTACGAGATTGCCGGTGTATATGTATTTTTAGCATCGGAAGAAGCAAGCTTTGTTACCTGTGCAACCTACGGAGTCGACGGTGGTATGGAAACGGTCTGATTAAAAATAAAAATTTTATTATAAAGTTATGGAAACAAAAAGTCAAACAAAAAAAAGCACTACTCAAAAAATAGAAAGTAGTGAGTTCAGAGAATTCTTCATCGATCAGTTGAAAGACATTTATTGGGCAGAGAAAGCATTACACAAAGCTTTGCCAAAATTAATGAAAGCTTCGACAAGTAAAAAACTGGCTAAAGCTTTTGAAAAGCACACCAAAGAAACCGAAGAACAAATCGGAATGGTGGAGCAAGTATTTGAAATGATGGGTAAAAAAGCCCAGGCAAAAAAATGTGAAGCTATGGAAGGTTTATTAAATGAGGCTACAAGTGTAATTGAAGATACGGAAACGGATACTTACACTCGTGATGCAGGCCTGATTTTAGCAGCTCAAAAAGTGGAACATTACGAAATAGCATCGTATGGAACACTGGTTATTTTTGCTAAACATATGGGTGAAAATCAAGTGGCTAAATTGCTGCAAAAGATTTTGGATAATGAGAAAAAAACAGATGTTACTCTGACTGAAGTAGCAGAAGGCTATGTTAACGAACGTGCCGCTATGGAGTAAAAAGGACAAGTTAAACTATTAAAAGAGGGTGTCCAAAAAGAACTTTCTGCCCCTAAATCCCCTAAAAGGGAATTCTTAAACAGTTGAATATCAATAGCCCCCTTTAGGGGGTTGGGGGCCAAACGAGGAGAGTATTTACTATTTGGACACCTCTTTTAGTTTATAGACGAATATCATAATACCAATAAATGTCTTATGAACCATGAGGTAATTATATACAAATCACAACAGAAAGCCTTTCTAATAATTCTCATAAGTGTGTTGCTTGCAGCAGGAGCCTGGCTATTTTTCCAATATACGGATAAAAACGTGATGGGCTGGAGTTTCATTATTTTATCGGTCCTATGCTTAATATTCGGTATCAGTACTCTGTTTGATAGAAATCCCTCTATTGTTTTAACGGAAAACGGTATTACGGAAACATCCAGTATACGTGAAGAGATTGAGTGGGGCGCTATTCTGCATGTAGATGATTTTTACTACAGAGGTCAGCATTTTATCCGTCTTCTGGTCGACAGAAATTACAAGCCTGACTTGATTCAACCCACGTGGTTTTACCGCCTTGACAGGCTTTATGAACAAGAAGGTGTAAAAGCCTTATTCATACGAGTGAATTATCTGGATATTACCTCCATGAAACTCGCCCGTTTTATCCGTAAGATGATTCAAGCCGACGGCAGCAAAAGAACTGAATTACTAAACAGCCGGACTGAAGAATGGTAAAAAATCAATTTTTGTGATCTTTATCATTCTTTCTTCTTACTTTGGCTAAAAATCCAATCGCGGATTCCTTCAATATTATAGGCAATTTTCCATGTTTCCATATGCTCATTCTTTTGTCCGTTTCTTTGCGACTCAGGCAGGGTTGTTCCCAGTTTAAGCATAGTATATTTGATATTCGTATCTTCCGCAACCATTTTCCTGACCTCCTTCTCAAATATTTCCGGAGTCGACTGACCATCCCAAACGGCACGGCTTACTCGGGCACCCTCTTTTTCTAAAGCTGCTGTTATTGCATTCATACCGGGAAAAGCTTTACTATCTCCTTCCGAAACCAATATCCAGAGTTTATCATTTGCCATCGGTGTAACCAGATTAGCATCCCATTGGCCTGCCACAAGATAAGAAGCAGCAAAAAAATCCGGATATTTAATATTCATAGCGATGGACATCATGCATCCACCTGACTGGCCTGTGGTATAAAGACGGTTTGCATCTATGTTGTATTCCTGCATCAGACTCCTTATAAGACCGATTGTTACATCCAGATCAATACTAGCTTCGGAATTATCATTCACCACTTGTCTGGCAAACTGGGGCGCTAAAACAAAACAAGGATGTTTCGCTTGTTCTTCCGGGGTAGCCCAGATTATAGCACCATTTCCCTGAACCAACGTTGCCAATACATCCCCTCCGGTAATACTGGCATCGTGCATAAATAATATCAGAGGATAAGATTTCGAAGTATCGTAGTTCTGAGGAATAAAGAGGTTGTATTGTAGAACGTCTCCTGTAGGCTCATACGTATATTCACGCTGTACAAAATCATCTACCACCAGATTCATCTGCGAACTGTTCTTAACCACTTCTTCGATGGGTTGAATCCGTTTGTTGCTAGTGGTTTCAATCTCTTTGACCTGACGGACGGATAGTTGGGCTTCTTTGAGAACTCTTTTACGGCCTTCCTGCACAAAAAGCAAGGCATCAGCATCGTTGGGAGAAAGTTCAATGATCACATATTTCCCATCAGTACCTTCTGAAGTTTTTTTTGCAGAATTATTCGAATATACTTTGGTTATGGTTCTGCCTTCCACCTCATAGCTATCCATGGATAAGGAAGAGTTTTTAATTTCTTTATCATATTCCAGTATTGCGGCAGTAACCTTCTGCCCATCGCCAAAAACTTCAGTTAAAGCGATGACTTTTTCCATATTCTGATCTATCGTATTAATACGAGCATTCAGCATATTAACTATTAACCCTAAACCTATTATTAAAAATATTCTTTTCATAAACGATACTCTTAAAGTTCTTTACAAAAATAACAAAATAACTATCATTTAGTTCCTCACATAAGCTAAAGAGATTTTATACTCATTCTGTAATTTTTTAGTTCCTCTTCCTTTACCTGATCCATTATTTTTCGGATCTCACTTGTCAGATGCTGCCTGTCGTAAGGCAGAAGTCCTGTCAGAGGTACCGGATTGGATACCGTATTTGCTAGAATTGTAACAGGAGTATCCAACATCAAATTCGAAATTAAAGTATGTAATTCTTCTAAACGTTCATGCTCTGACGATTCTATATACTCTCCCTCTTGAATTTCCTGATACAATTCGGATTCAGGAAATACCGTCAGAGAAACAACGGATATAATAAAAGGACGGATTTGACTGTAAATCTTTGCTGTTTCCAATGCATTGCGTTCACCATTACCCATACCCCCCAATCCATTGAGGTATGTTATATTATATTCGATACCTGCTTCCTGTAATTTTATACATTGTTCGAGTATTTCTTTTGCAGTATAACCTTTCTTCATCCTAAGAAGAGTAATGTCATCTCCTGTTTCCGTACCGATAGCAATACGATCGTATCCTAATCTCCGCAGATCTTTCCATTCTGCCAGAGATTTGGTTTTTATATCTGTAATACGTGCAAATCCACCTATGTTCTGCACATTAGGAAGATATCTTCTAATCAGCAAAGCAATCTTAACCAACTTATTGTAACTGAAAACAAACGGATTGGCTCCTGTTAAAAATATGCGTCTTGCTTCGGGCTGATATTTTTGAATGACCTGAAGGTCATGCTCTATCTCAGAAAAGGGGGAAGGACGGAACTTGGTTCCGTGATATAAACTGCAAAACCTGCAACTATTGTGCGAACAGCCGGCTGTTGCCTGTAGTAATACCGAATTTGCTTCAAAGGGTGGTCGCCATACCTGGCCAGTAAAATGAATCTGTTCCATCTTTCAAAATATTTAGTTACTTTTGTATATACAAAGGTAAATATATACTAAGTATAAAAAAAGAACTAACCTATGAGTTAGATAGTTACCTCAAAGTAACTCTTTCTTAATATCAAGTAAATATGAAAGTAGAAAAGTTGAAAATAGACGAAAATAATTTTAGAGAGTATGTTTGTCCTGCTTGCGGGATTATAGATCGTTTTGGAGATAAGTGGTCTTTACGGATTCTTGTATTGCTCAATGAAAATGGAGTCCTGCGTTTTAATGAACTGCTTAAAAATACTCAAGGCATATCACAGAAAATGCTTACTACAACTTTACGTACCCTGGAATCCCATAAACTGGTAAATCGTAAAATGTATGCGGAAATACCTCCCCGAGTAGAATATTCCCTGACCGAACTGGGAAAAAGCTTGATGAAGCCTTTGTATGGACTCATCGAATGGACGCTGGAACACAGTGAAGAAATCACAAAGATTTGACAGGATTCAAATTTAAAAATTATATCCCAAGCATTATTAACGCCGGAATATATGATTATTCTGCGATTATATTACTACTTTTGCAACCAAATCATAAAACGAGCATTTTGAGAAAGATTCTTCTATTAATAATGGCCTGATATATTCAATCTGATTTTCTGAGATTGAATACTTACGTCCGGATTTCCTATCCGGTCTGATTTCTCATTAATTAATTTTCATCAACCAAGATTTACGGAAACCGAATGGTTGCCGTATCGCCGTTGTCTGTCTGTATAGAATCTGAACTGAAGAGTAACGGCTAAAAGAATTTTTCTCTTATGCTAAATAGTAAAGAAATCCTGTGGGAAGTTCTTCCCACCGAAGCGCCATTATATGTGAAGAAATGTAGTAAATGTAAAGTAAGTAAGCATTTTTATTGCAGTGGAAAATTTCGTATGAACAACCAAAAAAAGAACAGTGATGTATGGCTTATCTACAAATGCACGGAGTGTGATAACACCTTTAATATCACGATTCTTTCCCGTGTAAAACCTCATCTTATGGATAGCAGTTTGTATGAGAAGTTTATCAATAATGATTTTGATACTGCATTAACCTATTCCCTCGATCGTGAAATCATAAATAAAAATCAAATACAGATAGATTATGAGTCTGTTAAATACGATATAAAAGATGAAAGCAAC
>JAJBTS010000386.1 GCA_020860885.1 Bacteroidales bacterium | reverse complement strand
TCTTTATAAAAAAGAATTTCTGCTTAAATTTATCTGAATTTCAATTTTATCATGTAAATTTGTAACCCTGTAAGTTAGAGAGTCTATTGAAAGACATCTTTACATAATTCAGATCAATTAATTATTAATCAAATATCATGAATGTTGTAGATCGTTTTCTTAAATATGTTTCTTTCGATACACAATCGAGTGAAACTTCCGGTACTACACCGAGTACGGAGAAACAAATGATTCTGGCTAAAGCCTTAAAAGAGGAAGTGGAAGCAATGGGATTGACGGAAGTCTCTCTCGATGAACATGCTTATTTAATGGCCACGCTTCCGGCCAATACCGATAAACAAATTCCAACGATAGGTTTTATTGCACACCTGGATACAAGTCCGGATATGTCGGGGATGAATGTGAAACCTCGTATAGTAAAAAATTACGATGGAAAAGACATCTTACTGAATAAAGAAAATAATGTGATTCTTTCTCCTAAGATGTTTCCCGAACTATTAAAGCATACCGGTGAGGACATTATCGTAACAGACGGAACCACTTTGCTGGGTGCTGATGATAAAGCAGGTATAGCGGAAATCATGACCGCCATGCAATACCTGATCGATCACCCTGAAATTAAACACGGTAAGATACGTATTGCATTCAATCCGGATGAAGAGATTGGTATGGGCGCTTCTAAATTTGATGTGGAAAAGTTTGGATGTGAATGGGCTTATACTATGGACGGAAGTGAAGTAGGAGAGTTGGAGTTTGAAAATTTCAATGCTGCGGCTGTTACTGTTTCCGTAAAAGGATTGAATGTTCATCCGGGTTACGCGAAAAATAAAATGTTGAATGCCGGTTTAATTGCTATGCAATTCGCACAAATGCTTCCCGCACAGCAACGTCCGGAACATACGGAAGGATACGAAGGCTTTTTTCATCTTACAGGAATGAACGGAACGGTAGAAGAAGCAACCCTTTCTTATATCATCCGCGATCATGATGCTGAAAAGTTTGATAAACGTTTGAAATTACTACAGGATACGGCAGATTATATGAACAAACTTTATTCTCCCAATACTGTTAAACTGGAAATAAAACAGCAATACCGCAACATGCGTGAGATTGTTGAACCTAAGAAGTATATTGTAGATTTAGCAGAAGAGGCCATGAAAGAGCTGGATATCGTACCTTTAATTCATCCTATCCGGGGAGGAACGGATGGGGCTCAGCTTTCGTATAAAGGCTTACCTTGTCCGAATATCTTTGCCGGAGGAATGAATTTTCATGGGAAATACGAATGGGTTCCTATCCAATCCATGGAAAAAGCAGTAAAAGTTATAGTAAAAATTATAGAATTAAACGCGAAAAAATGAAAACAACTCCATTTACAGAGATTCACAAGAAACTAGGTGCTAAAATGCACGAATTTGCCGGTTATGATATGCCTATTGAATATTCGGGCATTCTGGATGAACACTTTGCAGTGTTGAACGGTGTGGGAGTATTTGACGTATCCCATATGGGGGAATTTTGGGTAAAAGGTCCCAAAGCTCAGGCATTTGTGCAAAAAATGACTTCTAATGATGTGAGTAAAATTCCTGTAGGAAAAGCTCAGTATACTTGTTTCCCGAACGATAAAGGAGGCATTGTTGACGATCTGCTGGTTTATCATTACGAAGACGAGAAGTATCTGCTTGTTGTAAATGCTTCGAACATAGAGAAAGACTGGAACTGGTGTATGAAAAATAATACCGAAGGTGCGGAGCTGGAAAATGCGTCGGATCATATGGCCCAGTTGGCAGTTCAAGGACCAAAAGCCATTGATACGCTACAAAAGCTGACTGACATTGATCTGAGTTCCATTCCTTATTATGCTTTTACCACAGGTACATTGGCTGGTGTAGAGAATGTAATAATATCGAATACCGGTTACACCGGAGCCGGAGGCTTTGAGTTGTACTTTTATCCTGAAAATGCAGTTAAGATATGGGATGCTATTTTCGAAGCAGGGGCAGAGTTTGGAATTCAACCTATCGGATTAGGCGCCCGCGATACTTTACGCCTGGAAGCCGGATTCCCACTGTATGGAAATGATCTGGACGACACAACTTCTCCTTTACAGGCCGGATTAGGATGGATAACAAAATTTGTAGAAGGAAATGATTTCATTTCCCGTCCTATTCTGGAAGAAGAAAAAGCAAACGGTATTCCACGTAAACTGGTAGGATTCGAAATGGTAGGAAAAGGTATTGCCCGCCATGGATATGAAATTGTAAATAAAGAAGGGGAAGTAATCGGTATCGTTACTTCAGGAACGATTGCCCCGACCACCAAAAAAGGAATTGGAATGGGCTATGTTAAACCTGAATATATAGCTTTAGAAACTCTTATCTATATTCGTATAAGAAATAAAGATATAGAAGCGGTGGTTGTAAAACCTCCTTTCAGAAAGAAATAAGAAATAATAATCATTGAATTTATTAGAAGAAGGCGTTCAAAAAGAACTTTCTGCCCCTAAATCCCCTAAAGGGGACTTCTTAAACAGTTGAA
>JAJBTS010000327.1 GCA_020860885.1 Bacteroidales bacterium | reverse complement strand
ACCAAATTCAGTAATTATCCTTACTACAGACTCCCAGAACGTATATGAACAAAAAGCATTTATTCATAGATTGATAGATAATGATGTCTTTAATCCTGTCGTTTTAAAAAATATTTATAATGAATCAGATAAAGAAAAATTTCAGATTAAATCAGCCATAGATAGTGGTTCTTTCTTTCTGGACATGCTTGTCGATGGAATCATATTAAGCAATGATAATCCGGAAATTAGTACATCTATTGTCGACAAATGCAGCTTCGGAATATTACAAGCCTCCGGCCGTAGGATTACTAAAACAGAATATATTTCCTGTCCCGGATGTGGAAGAACGTTATTCGATTTACATTCGGTTATCAAGAAGGTAAAGGCTGCTACAGCCCATTTAACGGGAAAAAAAATTGCAATTATGGGTTGTATAGTAAATGGTCCGGGAGAAATGGCCGACGCCGATTATGGATATGTAGGCGCTGGAGTCGGGAAAGTAAGCCTATATAGAGGAAAAGAATGTGTTTTAAAGAATATACCTGAAGAAAATGCAGTAGAAGAACTAATTAAACTAATATCTCACGACATTTCCGATCAATATTAATTTTTTTTCTATTTGAGGACATTTTTTAGAAAAATTTAATAGCTTAGTAAGAATATTATAAATCAGATAGTAATATCGAAGTAAATTGTCGTGCTATGGATAAACCTATGGAACCAGAACGCATTGCGAATGAAAATGCGGCTGACGAAAAGAAATTGAATAATTCTTCAGAGGAAAACGTAACTCCTTCTATGGAATACACAGAGGATACAAATCTTGTACCAAGAGAAGATTCTCCTGTTGAAGAACAAAAAATAGTTAAATCTCAGGATAAACAGGAAGAAACACCGGAAGAAACGGAAATTGTACAACCAGAATCGGTAAATGAAAATGAACCAAACAAATCTTCTGAAATAAAACTTCCAAAAGAGGATACTACAGCGGAAACTCCGGAAGATAAAGATATTATTACTGACACAGACAAATTAACGAAAGAAGAAATTATTGAACGTCTGTCCATAGTCGTTAATAAAGATATTACAGAAAAAACAAAAAGTGAAGTTGATGCCCTTAAACATGCTTTTTATAAGCAAAAACGAAATGAAATTGAAGCTGCAAAAAAAGCATTCCTTGAAGCAGGAAATGAGGAGCAGGATTTCAAACCGGAAGAAGATCCGTTAGAAAACCAATTAAAAGATTTATTGGCTTCCTTCAAAGAAAAGAGAGCGACCATAACTGCCGGAGAAGAAAAAATAAAAGAAGAAAATCTTTTGGCTAAGAAAGCCATTATAGAAAAACTGAAAGATCTAATCGAAAGTAAAGACGATTTCTATAAAGTTTATAATGAATTTAAAAAACTCCAACAGCAATGGAAAGAAATTAAAGCAGTACCTCAAGCTGCTGTAAACGATCTTTGGAAGGAATATCAACACTATAGTGAAAAGTTTTATGACCTCCTGAAAATCAACAATGAAATGCGGGACTATGACTTCAAAAAGAATCTGGAATTAAAACAGAGTCTTTGTGAAGCCGTTGAACGTCTTGATCTGGAAAAAGATGTCATATCTGCTTTCTATCAATTGCAGAAATTCCATCAGGAATGGCGAGAAATTGGTCCCGTAGCTCGTGAATTAAGAGAAGATATATGGACCCGTTTCAAAAAAGCTTCTTCCATTATTAATAAAAAGCATCAGGAACATTTTGAAGCTTTAAGAGAGTTAGAACAACGTAACCTGGAAGAAAAAACGGCTCTTTGTGAAGAAATGGAAGGCATCGATTATTCCAAATTAACGAATTTCAAAGAATGGGATGTTCAAAACAAGAGAGTTCTGGAACTTCAGGAAAAATGGAAAACAATAGGATTTGCTCCTAAAAAATATAATATAAAAATCTTCGAACGTTTCCGGGCAGCCTGCGATGTTTTCTTCCAAAAGAAAAGTGAATTTTACAAAGGCATCAAAGAATCTATGGATGTCAATTTAGAAAAGAAAAAAACGCTCTGTGAAAAAGCAGAAGCTTTAAAAGACAGTCAGGAATGGAAAGAAACAACAGATAAAATGATTGCTCTTCAGAAAGAATGGAAGACAATAGGACCCGTATCACGAAAATATTCGGATATGATCTGGAAACGTTTTATTGCTGCTTGCGATTATTTCTTTGAACAAAAAAACACTCATTTTTCTTCGCAAAAAACAGAAGAACTTGAAAACCTAAAAAAGAAAAAAGAAATTATTGAAAATATCAATGCAATAGACGAAACACTTTCTCCTTCTGAGGCCATCGCTAAAATCAGGGAATACATGTCTGAATTTAATAATGTCGGATTTGTTCCTTTCCGTGATAAAGATAGAATTTATAAAGAATATCGTACCGCTGTTGACAAACATTTCGATCGGTTAAAAATAGATGAATCAGAAAGACGTTTACAAACGTTTAAATCTAATCTAAATGATATTTCTTCAGGAGATAGAACTAAAGTAATATTATTTAATGATAGAGATAAATTAATGA
>JAJBTS010000320.1 GCA_020860885.1 Bacteroidales bacterium | reverse complement strand
GTATTCACCCTTTCCATATCATCAAGTATACTATATTCCAGTACACGAGCATAATGTTCTGTCATCTTCGTTGTAGAGTAACCTAACATTTTTGACATATTTTGTAAAGATACTTTATTCTGTAAAGTTGTCGTTGTGGCAAAGGTATGACGAGCTACGTGAGTAATTCGAGCAAATGTATGCCAAAACGGATTAGAACAGATTGGACTTAATCGGTTTATAATGAAGTTATTTGCCATTTTACAAGAAGCAGGCGATTGCAAATTGTTGAAGTATTTCAGTTACCAAACCATTAGCCGGATAGTTACCGAAACCGGAACAGGTAACTAACTGTAAAACGAATCAATTCAATCCGTTGCTTATGTCGTGTAGCACAGTATTTTGCATAACAAAGAACGCTTATATAACCGGTAACTTTGCCTTCGGCAAAGCCCACAAAAAATAAGCGTTATGAAAGTTGAAAAATTCAAGGTTTTGCTCTACCTGAAAAAGAGCGGTCTGGATAAGTCGGGTAAAGCCCCCATCATGGGACGCATCACCGTAAACCAGTCAATGGCACAGTTCAGCAGCAAGCTGTCCTGTACCCCTTCGTTATGGAATCCATGTGAAAGTAGATTGGATGGTAAAAGCCGTGAAGCAGTCGAAGTCAATCAGAAAATCGAAAAGCTACTATTGGCAGTTCATTCGGCATTTGATTCGTTGGTTGTATGCAACAAACCATTCGATGCGGAAACAGTTAAAAACTTGTATCAGGGAAGTGTGAAAACACAGGTAACACTACTTGCACTTCTCGACAGACATATGGAAGAGCTTCGTTCCCGTGTCGGGATTGATGTTGCTCCAACTACATTACAAACGTATAAATACACCCACCGTTCGTTAGGTAAGGCAAACAATCGGTTATTACAACAGGTATCTATTGTCAACCCGAAGAGTGGAAGGCTAAGAAAGGCATAATCAAATCGGAAAGGGAAAACAACCGTCTTTCGGAGTTCCGCAGCCGAGTAGAGCATACCTACAATCATATTCTCAAAGAAACGGGCGTGGTGAGCAGCGAACTACTAAAAAACACTATTGTTGGGGTAAACTCTATTCCGACCATGCTTTTACAAGCTGGCGAAGTAGAGATTGAACGCCTGCGGGTTCGTTCGATAGAAATAAAATCAAATTCAACCTATCGGGAATCTAGACTCATGCAATCCAACCTACAAGAGTTCCTATTCTCCAAAGGAATGGAAGATATAGACTTTTCGAGTATTACCGAAGAGTTCGGAAAGTCGCTTAAAATCTATCTAAAAACAGTACATAACCGCAAATCATCTCACATAAACAGGTGTTTGACATGGTTAAACCGTCTTATTTATATTGCTATTGACCAAGAGGTATTAAGAAGTAATCCGCTTGAAGATGTCAGGTACGAGAAGAAAGAGCCTGCCAAGCACCGCTACGTTAGCAAGAACGACCTAAAGCGGATTATGGAAACACCGATGAAAGACGAGCGGTTGGAGCTGGTGCGCAGGGCGTTTATTTTTTCTTCGCTGACGGGACTTGCCTATGTGGATATACACCGCTTGTATCCGCACCATATCGGCAAAACAGCAGAGGGAAGACTTTATATCCGAAAGCCGCGGGTAAAAACAAATGTGGAGGCGTTTATATCCCTGCATCCGATAGCAGAACAAATTCTCATGCTATACAATACGACAGATGATACAAAACCTGTATTTCCGCTGCCTGTACGGGATATGATTTGGTATGAAATAAACCAGATAGGAAAGTTAATGGGATTAAAGGAAAATCTCTCATATCACCAAAGTCGCCACTCGTTTGGAACGCTGGCGATTTCAGCAGGGCTTTCCATTGAGAGCATTGCCAAGATGATGGGGCATGCGAACGTTTCCACCACACAAGGATACGCACAAATCACGGAGCAGAAAATATCGGAGGATATGGACAGGCTTGTGGAACGGAGAAAAACAATGAAAAATAGTGCAACTAAAACCAAATAGCCATGAAAAGAGAAATAATAACTATGGAAAACGGAATTGTGTGTATTCCTCAATCGGTTGAGATTTGGATGACGCATCATGAACTTGCTGACTTGTTCGGGTGCTTTGTCGCCAAAGTAAACAGTAATATCCGTTCTATACTCAAGAGCGGTTTACTGCGTGAATCGGAGGTTTGCCGAATGTTCCACTACCAAAACGGCAGCTTCATTGAAGTGTATGGTTTGGAAATGATTATCGCTCTTTCGTTTAGGATTAAATCAAGGAATGCGGAAATATTTCGGGAATGGCTGCCAAGAAAGTTGACCAAAGCGGAAATACCTGAAATGCTGATAAGGTTCACTCAAAATCCGATGTTGAATTGAATGATAATTTCCATACTAATAACAACGGCAGGCTCTTCTTTAGCCTGCCGTTTTACAATGCACAAAAGTTATTTCCCGTCCACCTTCGGTTATTTCCCGCTCATGGCTTCCCTGCTGTTTGGAAGGGCGGAAGCCCACGAGAATAACCGAAAGTCCGAGAATAACTTTTATAGGTAATGGCTTTT
>JAJBTS010000139.1 GCA_020860885.1 Bacteroidales bacterium | reverse complement strand
TTTAATAGTTTTGGAATGTATTTCTGATAATTATTTAAATTTACTATAATCGAAATAGTATCCATATTTTTCTCTTAACAATCAAAAAGAATTTTAACTTGACTTTCGAATTCTGATTTTTCTTCTTGAATTCGCCTACTATACATTGAGAAATCTTTTATGCGTGTTTCATAATTTATTAAAAGATCTTCAATACAATGAATGACATCCATTTTATTACATGTTCTTTCATCAAACTTATATTTCGCCGGAATACAAATGTCTTCATAAAATGCTGCGGCGCCCTTCATCCCTGTTATTATGCATAATCCATTCATAGCGCATTCACGTGGTAACCGATCTTTACCTGGATGAAGACCAAAATCTATATATACTTTAGCTTTTCCCATTAGTTCAATAACTTGATGGCGTGTCATAGATTTAATTGGCGTCCAGTTGATATGAGGGGCAACTTTAATTAATTTTTGTGTAAATTCGAAACCTTTTGCTGGGTTGTAAAGTACAATATCTTTTCGTAATGAATAATTATCATTATGATGGTCAGTATTGATATAATCTTTAAGAGCATATAAGTTATTAAATCCAAGATCTTGAAGATAATGTTGTGCGTATTCTGATTGAAAAGCCGTAATAAGAGCTCCTTTTTGGATATCTGATAATTTATATATGTCGTATTTTATCCCTTTAAAGATGGAAAATAACCTTAGCTTTGTGATTGATAGTCCTCTTTTAAAACTATAATCAAAGGCATCTTTAATGGTAAGATGAGGTTCATTCATATAATAAAAATTGTCAACACTTAACCACCAAATAACAGATTGTATTTTTTTTGAGAATACCGCCTTATGCATATAGGCTTCACTCAAAACTTGAACGTTGTAAGGAGCATCTATTATTTGATTCTCCTCTTTTAATTTAATATTATATGATGAATAGTCAGTAGGTATGGTATGGGCTTTAGTACCAATATAAATAATATATGCATCCCTACCACTATCATTGAGAAGGCTTACAAGCTGGTGAAGTAATTCCACACCTCCAGTAACACCACCGGCAGGACAAAAAACATATATTTGAGATTTCGAGTTTAGGTTAAGCATACTACAAATGAAGTGAATGAATGTGTATTACGATAGACAAAGTTTTAAATACTCAAAAGATCGTTCCCGTAATTCTCCAATTCGTTCAGATGTTTTAGGAATATATAAATTTGTTTTTAATGTTCGGAATAAATCCCCAGGGGTCATTACTATTTGGTTATCTAGTCCTATCAAATTAAGAATTTGTTGTTGACGGGATCCAAGATATGCATTATATGAAATAAAGGGGCGTTCGAATAATGCAGGAAAAATAGTTCCATGGAAAGTATTGGAAATTACAAGTTCTGCATTTTTTATATAGTATAAAAAATCAAGAGGCCCAACATCTTGAGGACACTTAATTCCTTTTATGTCTATACAGAATACAGGAGAAACATTTATAATGTCCCAGTTGTTTCTTCTGGCTAATTCTATGACGGGTTCAATAATACTTTTGAACGGTTTGTTCCAAAAACCTATAGTGTAAATGAATATAAATGGTTTCTTGGTATTCTTATTTATTTTTAAAATATCCCATTCATCCTTAGTTAAGAACCAGGTCGGATCTGAAACTAAGGTTACGTCTTTCTGTGACACCTCAGAAATATATTTACATCCTAATGGCTCTCGAGAAGATAAAAAGTCGAATTCCTTTAGATATTTAGAGAAATTTTTGATATAATTCAAATCACGTTCTCCTATACTGGAACTTAACGCGATTCTTTTTTGAGGATTACCAAAATTTAAGAAATAAGGAAGTATAGCATCTGAAGACTCATGCCTAAATTCACCACAGGCCGAATTCCAGATTTGATCACTTCCCGACATTAATATTGGGTATTTTGGAACTTTATTTTTTACTTCTTCATAGGTTGTAACTATAATTTGACTAACATTTAAATAGGTAGAGATAAATTTTCTAAATTTATCTCGTCTAATTTTTCTTTGGTTCCAGTAAGGTAAAAATTTAAGGCTATAAAGAAATGTCTTAATACCATCTTTAAATCTTATGTCCTGTTGATAAATCTCAGTTTGACTCTTTGTTTGGTAATTTATTATTTCGTTAGTATGTCCTAATTTGTTGAGAGTTTGCTGTGTGGCATAGGCTTGGAGAACTGAGCCAAAGTTATACGCGTTATGATATGTAATCAAACCAATTTCAGGATCCATATATTCTGTTTACTATATATTTTTGATAAAAATTATTAATTATAAGAAATATTTTCTCTCTTTTCTTAGTTTGTCTAAGCCAATTTTTACTCCATAACTTTAAATGGCCAAGGCTGGAATTGTAGGCTTTAAACAAAGGTGCATTCTTTTTTACTGCATAATATAATCCTTTCTCAGAAAAATCATACAAAAACTCGTCTTTATTTATAGGTCGAAGAGGGGGTTCTTTAAGATGTGGATTATATAAAGCCTCTGAGATTGATCTTTCCTCATATATAAAATGAATTTTTATATTTTCCCATAAGTTA
>JAJBTS010000412.1 GCA_020860885.1 Bacteroidales bacterium | reverse complement strand
CTATTTTTTAGGGGAAGTTTTAAGCCTCCTCATTAACGGTTTCATTCCCGGCAGTGTTCTGGGTATGATCCTTTTGTTTTTAAGCCTGTTTTTTAAGATTATTAAACCGGGATACGTAAAAGATGCGGCGACTGTGATCACTAAAAATATGGCTGTCTTCTTTGTTCCTCCCGCTGTGGGTTTGATGAGCTACGCCGGAATCCTGTCAAAATCCATCTGGGCAATTTCATTTTCCATTATTATCAGCACGGTTCTTATTATCATTGTCGTTGCTCTCATTCAGGAATATTTTGAGAATTGTAAGATAAGAAAGGAACAGAAAAAAAAATAAGTGTGATGATTGAAAAGATACAAAACTTACTTCAGGGAGAAGTTTTTCTGTTGATGTTGGTCTTAGGTTCCTTCTTACTAGGCATATGGTTGTATAAAAAAACTGAAATTCCCTCTCATCCAGCCTTTGCTGATATCCATTGTAATTATTATTCCTTTCCTGAAAATAACCGGGATAGAATATCAGACTTTCTACGAGAAAACACGCTTCCTGAACTTCATGCTCGGTCCGAGTGTTGTTGCGTTAGGGTATGTCTTATACGAACAAATGGAACATATCAGAGGAAATGTCCTTTCCATTCTTACGGCTGTTTTTGTCGGCAGCTCTGTAGGGATTGTCAGTGTGATTCTCATCGCCAAATTATTGCGGGCAGACAAGATCTTACTTACTTCTCTGGCCACTAAGTCGGTAAATACCCCTATCGCAATCAATATAGTAGAGAATACGGGCGGTATTCCTGAGTTAGCTGTTGCTTTTGTTGTGATCTGCGGAATTTTCGGAGGATTGGCGGGACCTATCATTCTCCGGAAAATGAAAATAAAAAGTAAAGTAGCCAAAGGCCTGGCTATGGGATCTGCCGCGCACGCGTTAGGAACTTCACGCGCGATGGAGATGGGGGCTTTGGAAGGAGCCATCAGCGGACTGGCCATTGGAATTATGGGAATAATGACGGCTTTACTGGTTCCTTTTGTAGAGAAATTTTTATTATAAATATTTTATTTCTGATGGAAAGAAAAAAAGAAGCATTGGTGGATGTCGGAGAGTTTATTGCTGAATATTCTTCCTACATGATGGGATGTGGGATCCATACATCCCGTGTAATAAGAAGTACGAAACGTATAGGTGAAGCTTACGGATATTGTGTCAGGATCAGTATCCTTCCCAAAAGTATTATAATAACTTTGGGAAATAAAGATACGCACGATTATTACAGTGAAGTAACGGAAATTCCTTCCCTTCCTATCAGTTTCGAAAAAAATTCCCTGTTGAGCGCTTTGAGTTGGGAAACCCACGATGAGCATTTATCTCTAAATACCTTAAAGGAAAAGTTTCAGGAGATCGTTGCCATACCTCCCATGAACCCCTGGATCGTATTGGTTCTGGCCAGTCTGGCAAACGCTTCTTTCTGCCGGCTTTTCGGCGGTGACTGGGCAGGTGCCGGAATTGTATTCGTAGCTACACTCGCCGGATTTTTCTTACGGCAACGGATGACGGCAAAAGCATTGAATCATTACATTGTATTTATCACTTCTGCTTTTGTAGCCTCTTTATGTGCATCCGGTTCTCTTTTTTTCAATACCAATTCGGATATTATTCTAGCTACCAGCGTTCTTTACCTGGTTCCGGGCGTACCTCTCATTAACGGAGTTATAGATATAGTAGAAGGACATACTCTGACAGGATTATCACGCCTCATACAGGCTTCCTTATTGATTGTATGTATTGCGATTGGACTTTCATTTACTTTATTACTGGTTAAAGATAGTTTATTATGATTATTCAAGATGTTCTTTCCGATGCGTTTTTTGCAGCGATAGCCGGAATCGGATTCGGTGCTATTTCGAATCCACCCGTTAAAGCGTTTCCATATATTGCGTTGCTTGCCGCTGTGGGGCATGCCACTCGTTATTTTTTAATGACTTTTGCCGGAATCGACATTGCGACGGCTTCTCTGGCAGGAGCTTTCGTGATAGGAATGGGCAGTCTCTGGTTGGGGAAAAAGATCTATTCACCCATGACTGTATTGTATATTCCTGCACTCTTACCGATGATCCCGGGTAAGTTTGCCTACAATGTCGTCTTTTCTTTAATTATGCTTTTACAGTCTATGGACGAACAGGCTGAGAAAATAAAATATATGGATATGTTTTTTTCCAATTCAGTGATAGCGGTAACGGTTATTTTCATGCTTGCCGTTGGAGCTACATTTCCGCTTTTCCTGTTCCCGAAACGGGCTTATTCATTAACACGACACAAAAAATAATACACACTCCGGAATGTAAAAAGGAGTTACTCTGATTGCAGAGATAACTCCTTTTTGAATATTTCTATTTCCAGTCGGCAGGAATGGAATTGTAATTATCCGCATTTACACAGCCGTAAAAAGTCTTGGAATGTGTACAATAATTTAATCTTTCATAATTGAAAAAATATTCCGGGATATGTTCTAATTTCAGACATTCGGAAAAAACACCATCCGCTCTCCGGATTTGCCTGCTATAAGGG
>JAJBTS010000359.1 GCA_020860885.1 Bacteroidales bacterium | reverse complement strand
GCTAGAGTCAGTAAATTATAACTTTTCACAAAGGTTTTATTTTGTATATTTGTTCTATTCAGCTTATGAATAATTTTACAGGAGAAACAAATATGAAGAAATTGTGTTTTATTTTTATAGTATTAATAAGTATAGCAGGTATGGCACAAAATGATTTGACGAAAGATGAAAAACGGGTGATTCTGGATAAAGGTACAGAACTTCCTTTTACAGGGAAATATTATAATTTCAAAGAAAGCGGAACTTACACGTGTAAACAATGTGGAGCAGCTTTGTATCACTCATCGGCAAAGTTCGACTCCGGATGTGGATGGCCTTCTTTCGATGACGAGATTCCCGGAGCCGTTAAACGCGTGCCTGATAAAGATGGTAGAAGAACCGAGATAATATGCAGTAACTGTGGAGCTCATTTAGGACATGTGTTCCTGAATGAAGGTTTTACCCCCAAACAAACCCGTCATTGCGTTAATTCTATTTCCATGAATTTTATACCGGATAAAGAACAAACAGTTGAATCTGCGATTTTTGCAGGAGGTTGCTTCTGGGGTGTGGAATATTATATGCAAAAAGTTCCCGGAGTTCTAAGCGTAGAATCCGGATATATCGGAGGAGATAAAGAGGATCCCAGTTATGAAGAAGTATCGAAAAAGACTACCGGCCATGCGGAGGCTGTCCGTATAGAATACGATTCGTCAAAAGTAAGCTATAAAGAATTAGCAAAACTTTTCTTTGAGATACACGATCCTACGCAGCTCGACAGGCAAGGCCCGGATGTAGGTCATCAATACCGATCCGAAATATTTTATGCCAATCCGGAACAAAAAGAGATTGCGGAAAAACTGATTGCCCGGTTGAAGGCAAAAGGATACGATGTAGTTACAAAAGTTACTCCCGCTACGCGTTTCTGGCCGGCAGAAGATTACCATCAGAATTATTACAACCGCAAAGGTTCCGAACCTTACTGCCACGGCTATACCAAAAGATTTTGACACCGTATAGTTCCAGCTAAAATATATATTATTATTTTTGGCGAATGAAAATAATAATACTTTTACTGCTTTGTAGTCTATCTTCTTTTCTTTCAGGTCAAAACAGGAATTTTGATCAGGAATTGGTAGATATCCTCTTTTCCGAAAATCCTGATATTTTTGCGGCTGTTGATTTTAATGATCAATATGGCGATAGTTTGCAACATCCGTTTTCCAAAGATTTGTATCAGGTCATGGTAGATATTTATATGGGTCGGGTAGATAGTGCCGGCGCTCATATTCCTCATTTCTTGGATAAATATTACGGAAATATCCTGGATGATGGAGTTAAAATGAACTTTCTCAACGAATTGTTGGATCTATATACTAATTCGGAAAATTACAATGCCGCAGTAGAACAGCTCGATGTAATAAAACCTTTTGTCGAATCGTCTTATATATTTGATACGAACAGAGAATTTAATCTGCTTGAAATCGAAAGGTTGAAAAATCTTTATCGGGGAAAAGCGGCTTCGCCTTTCCGCTTGGTAAATCCTTGGGGAAAAGAATATATTACTGTCGATTTGGATTCCGGCTTTTTTGTGGAATTTCACGCGGAACTAAACGATATTACACTTCCGGTAGTATTTGATACGGGAGCAGGCTTTCCTCTGGTTATGCGGAAAGAAATGGCAGACAAGATCGGAGTAAGAATGTTGGAAGATTATCAGACTAAAATAATTAACAATGTAGAAACAACCAGTGCATTCGGAATATTGGATTCTATGAAAATAGGCTCACTACGGTTAGAAAATGTTTCAGTATATGTCTTTGAGGAAGATCTTTTTAAGCGTTGTTTGGAGGATTCTGTGTTCTCAGAAACACGGCGAGATTTTGAAGCGGAACATTTTCAGGTAGTTATGGGATTACCCCTGATCAGGAAACTGAATTGGGTTCGTTTAGACAGGGAGAAAAACAGGATGACAGTTTCTCCCTGGAAAAAGAACCCAATGAGTCAATCTCCTAATATGTATACGAGAAAACAATTACTGTACATTGGAGCAAAGATCAACAATAAGAATTTCACAATGTTCTGGGATACAGGGGGTGATATCGCAGAAAATGTATTGATGATCCAGAACAGTTTCTATGAAAAGAATCTTGCCGGAACCCTTAATTTAGATCCTGAAAAAAAAGATTCTTTAAGATTGTGCGGAGCGGAAGGGGTTAGTCGTTATTACTTCAACAAACCGAAAGACCTGAAACTGGAAATTGCAGGCCATACCATAGACTTAACTGATGAATCAATGATCCTTTCCGGAGAAGAAGAAGGCCATATTGCAGAATTGGCTAAAGAAGGATTCATGGGTTTCGGTTTCCTGAGAAAAGTAAAATCGATCACGTTTGATTTCCATTCCATGAGAATGGATTTTATTCCTAAAGACTGATACCGCAATTCTTAAATTTTTTATCTCTATTTTCCTTATAAAGTTTAATCCTGTTTTGAGCGGATTATCTGTAATGAACAGTATACTGCTTGTACGATTCATGCGTGTAAAATGACGATTCGGTAACTTTTATTTAATTATAC
>JAJBTS010000310.1 GCA_020860885.1 Bacteroidales bacterium | reverse complement strand
AAAATAAACTAATTTTTTTCATATAACACTAATTAATAAAATAAATAAATATATATACCCCAATACGGGCAAACCGACCTCAAAAATATTAAAAATGACAGGAGGCTCTGTCTTTTTTTGACAAAAAAAAGTTAAATTAAACTTAAATATTACATCTATTATTGAAGTTTAACATACATATACAAATATTAATATTCTTTTATTCATTATATTTGTATTTATTTTCGCTTTTTTAATTATGAATTCTATAAAAAATCCAGTCCTTAAATTATTTGTTCTTCTCTTCATAATAAGTTCAAATATTCCGGTTGCAACATCACAGGAAACCGCAGATTCTGCTTATCGCTTTAATCATGGCCCTTATCTCCAAGGCTTGACAAGCAATAGTGTCTTCGTATATTTCTCAAGTTCTTCCAACGGTTTTTCCTGGATAGACTTAAAGCCTTCGGGTAGTAAAAACTTTTCCAGGCATGTGAGTATCGATGACGGTCTTATAGAAGCAAACAATACTAAAAATGCAATTTTATTAAAGGAATTATCTCCTGATACAGAATATGAATACAGAACAGTGTCCATACCTATTCTTCAATTCCGTTTATCCCAGAATATTTATGGAGATACTATCCGTTCTCCGTGGTACAAATTCAAAACTTTAAACCCCGATGCGACCTGCTGTTCTTTCATTACTACCAGTGATATCCATGACGATGCAGAAAAACTAAACAGACTGTTGTCTTATATGCCTTTGGATAGTGTTGAAATGGTATTTTTGTTAGGTGATATACTTAGTCATTTTAGCAGGGAAGGCCAACCTTATTCCAGTTTTATCGATGTTTCAGTTGAAAAGTTCGCTAAAGAAAAGCCTTTTGTTTTGGTTCGGGGAAACCATGATACACGTGGGCGCCTGGCCCGTACTTATCCGGAATACATATACAGACCCAATAATCATTTTTATGGCACCTACCAGCTGGGAGATACCTATATTATATTACTGGATACCGGAGAAGATAAAGAGGATTCTCACCATGACTATTCCGGGATAACTGCTTTTGAAGCTTATCGTACCGAACAGGCAGAGTGGTTGAAAAAAATTATCAGTTCCCAGGAATTCAAAAAGGCTAAGCGCAGAGTGGTGCTGGCCCACATACCTCCCATGGCAAGGGGAGAAAGCACTCGCGCGAGCCGGCACACCTCAGATGTATTATACAGAACCTACCTTCCTATTCTTAACCAGGCAAATATCAACCTAATAGTATGCGGCCATACTCACCGATTTCAATTGATGAAACCTACAAAGGAAACAGCTTATAATTTCCCCATCCTAATTAATGACAATAAAAGTATATCGTATTTCCATGCCGGTCCGGAAGGAATTTCCGTAAAAACCGTAAATGAAGAAGGAGAGGTTACCTTAAATGAAGTATTTTAACAAGTAGTATAAAATTACTTCTTATCAAATATATTTCTAAAATCTTCTCCATTAACCGGCTGATAAGTTTTAAATCCAAATTTATCACCCATATCGGTATTGGCTTTGCCATCATCAATAAATAATGTTTCTGAAGGAATTAAACCTGAGTCCTGAATCATAAATTCAAAGATTTCAGGATCCGGCTTAACGACTCCTATCTGATACGACAGGTATAATTTTTCAAAATAATCGGATAAACTTCTTTTCTCCTCTGAAAAATCTGAAGATAAAGCCCATTTCATAATAATCGGATTGGTGTTACTTAATAAGTACAAGCGGTAACCTTGATCTTTCAGATCATCCAACATTTTTAATTTATAAGAAGGAAGATCTTTAATAAACCCCATCCAGCCCCAATCTATATCCTCATTTGAAATAAAAGTTCCTGCTTCTTTCCTTACTGAATCATAGAATTATTCCGTAGAAATTTTACCTTCCTCCAGTTCCATAAAAATGCCTTTCTGATGGTAAGGGTCCAGCAATTCTTCTGCATTCGACAATCCTTTGGATATAAACCGGCGAACCGCTTCTTCTCTTTCTAAAGTTAAAATAACACCTCCTAAATCAAATACAATATTTTTTATGCCTTTCAAAATCATATGGACAGTATTTATTAATTTTCTCGCAAAGGTAGACCTTTTTCCACAGATAATTTATAATTTTACCAATCATTCAAGGATATATCATAATTATTAAAATCAAAATACCATGTTTAAAAAAGAAGTTTACGTCAAAAGAAGAGAAGAGTTAAAAAAATCCTTAGGATCGGGTATCGTAATGTTTATCGGCAATGGAGAAGCAGCCTTGAACTATCCCGGCAACACTTACACATTCCGCCAGGATAGTAGCTTTATCTATTATGTAGGATTAGGCAGTCCTGATCTGGCATATATAATGGATATCGACAACAATAAGGAATATCTCTTTGGAGATGAACTTACTATAGATGATATTATATGGATGGGAAATTTACCTTCTTTAAAAGACAGGGCAGCAGAAGTAGGTATTCAAACTGTATTTCCTCTGAATAAGTTGGTTGATTTTATTGACAATAAAAGAAAGATTCATTATTTAAAACCTTATCGTTATCGAA
>JAJBTS010000263.1 GCA_020860885.1 Bacteroidales bacterium | reverse complement strand
ATATTGATCAGTCAGTCGAAAACAGGAATGATATTCCAGATCATCAGAAAAGTTCTGTTTCAAATACTATCGTAAATTCATTGGAGCAAAATCTTAAAGAAGAAGCTGGCTCAGGCCTGGATCTAAGCAAGTTAATGAGTTTATTTAGCAACAACAATACAACCACGACTACAAATTCCAATACAAATTCCGGTTTCTACCAAAAAATGCAATCTTCAATAGTCTCTGCTTTGACAGGAAAATTAGGTCTGAATCCTACGATAGCCAATAGTATAGTTGCTAGTATATTACCAGGTTTAATTACCACCCTAGCAAATAAATTCGGAGCAAATAATATGGTAGGTAATCTATTGGGAAAGATTGGACTATAATTAATTTATTTTCTCTATATTTGACCCGAATTTAACTTAACATTTTTAGAATGAAAACTTATTACTTAACCCTAATATTGTTGTGTTCTTTTATTACGGTATCTTCTCAGGAAGCTAAATCAATCCAATCCCACCTTCAGGAAGCAACCATTTTCTTCAGGGGGGCAGAATTAGTACATATTACTTCCGCAATATTGAACAAAGGACAAAATGAAATACAGATAGAAGGTTTAAGTCCTGATATTGATAGGAATAGTTTAAAAGTAAAGACATCCAATGGAGTAGTGGTGTCTATGCATGAATTTTCTGTAGATTATTTAAGGGGAGATAAATCAACCAATTCTTATCTGAAAAATCTGCAGGATTCTCTTTCTTTTCAGGAAAAAAGTCTACAAGCCATTCAAACCGATATAAGTATTACAAACAACATGTTGAGCTTACTACAAAAAGGTATTGACAAAAATGTAGATGGTTCGGATAAAGGATTATCCATCGATGAACTAATCAAAACAATGGATTACTATAAATTTCAATCAAAAGAACTTTATGAAAAGCAATCCGAGAATAATACAAAGAAGCACGAAATAGAAAGTGTCGTAACACGCTTAAGAAATCAGATTAATCAGGAAAATATAAGTAATAATAAGACAACGGGAATACTTAAACTGACTTTATCTTCTCCTATAAGCGGAAAATGTAATTTTGAAATCTCTTATTATACTCCCTCTGCGTCCTGGATTCCTTATTACGG
Source organism: Bacteroidales bacterium (assembly GCA_020860885.1). Classification (GTDB taxonomy): domain Bacteria; phylum Bacteroidota; class Bacteroidia; order Bacteroidales; family Azobacteroidaceae; genus Azobacteroides. The sequence goes on along the minus strand of JAJBTS010000263.1, from coordinate 1,446 downwards.
TATTAATGTCGACTCAACTGATAAACCGATCAAAATAAACGGAAAGGCTAAAGTATTTCAAACTACCGGATTAGATTGGAACAAGATTAAACTCACTTTATCTACAACAACACCCGGGAATGGTAAAATTGCTCCATTATTTTCCGCCTGGTTCTTAAATTACTACACTCCTACTCCTTCGGCAGGATTGCAAGGACGGATTAGTGGATTGAATGCAATTACGCAAAATTCATATTCTTATGAAATTGCAGAAAGTGTGGATGAGGAAATAATAGAAGAACCGGAAGAAAGTGCAATGAACGATTATATTTCATTTTCCCAAAACGAATTAAATATATCATATGCTATTGATATGCCCTATACTATTCCGGGAAACGGTAAGGAGCAAAATATTGACCTGCAAACGAAAGAAACTATTGCTGAATATAAATATTATTGTGCACCCAAATTAGATACAGAAACTTATTTATTAGGAGAGATAGCGAATTGGCAACAACTAAACTTATTAAGTGGGAAAGCCAATATCACTTATGAAGGCACTTATGTGGGAGAATCTTATATTGATACTAAGTCGACTCACGAAAAGTTGAGTCTTACTCTCGGAACAGATAAGAGAGTAAATGTAAAACGGGAAAAATTACATGATTTCAGTAGTACGAAATCCTTTGGAAATGATATCAAACAAGTATTTACTTACAAACTTACTGTAAGGAATAATCAAAATATTCCTATTCAAATGGTCTTAAAAGATCAATATCCTATCTCTACCCGAAGAAATATAGAAGTAGAATTACTTACTAAAGAAACTACTCCCTGGACGCATAATGTAAAAGACATAGGCGTTATCACCTGGGAAGAGGAATTGAAAGCCGGTGAAACGAAAGTCTATCAAATCAGTTACAGTGTGAAATATCCTAAAGGAACTAGTATCAATCTATAAATTTAGAATTTCTCTTTGCGTTCGAACTTTCCGTCTTCAGCATAATATTTCCAGGTTCCTTTAGGTAATCCTTTTGAATATTTGCCTCTTATTTTCATTATTCCGTTTTCATAGTATTCCCTATGACGACCATGCCGTTTACCCTCTTTAATTTCAGTTTCACTCTTTAATGCTCCGCTCTCATAAAATTCACGTAAAATGTTTCCCTGAAACTTTTCTACATAAAATCTTTTTAGTTCGTTTAGTTGTTTCTTTTCCGTATCAGCATTATCATCCAGAACTTCATCTTTTTCATCCGATTCAATCTCATCTATTGAAGAATTAATAGAGTAATGATCAACTACCAATTTGATTGATGTAGCGTAAGAATCCCCAATTATTTGTGTTGTCCAATAGGGAAAATTGTAAAGAATTTCTTTATTAGAATTAAGTTCCCTGCGGGTATCCGAATTTAATACCGGCAATAACAAGGAATAGAATTTATGAAAATCTGTAAACGTAAATAA
>JAJBTS010000402.1 GCA_020860885.1 Bacteroidales bacterium | reverse complement strand
CCGATGCGGCCAAGCATTAAATTTGAGTAAAATTTTAACGTTTTCATGATAATAAATTTAAATAGTTAATTCCCCCCTTTAGAGTAACTTCACGCACGTAAATACTTAAAATGGTAAATGTTTTATTTTTCGAGAATTTATCCCACGTGTGTATTTTAATAATAAGTAAATATAAAATCCCCTTTGAATAACTTCTATCCAAAGTTATTCCAAAGGGGATATACAAATATACTCTTAATTTTTAACTATAATTCTTTTTTTTGTATGTTTTATAACATTTATTTGTAAATATTTTTATGTATTTAAGAAAAAATGCTCTTTGGTTATTCTCCGAGGAGAGTTTTTATTCGCTCTACCGCTTCTAACGTATTTTCTCTGTTTCCAAAAGCCGTGAAACGGAAAAATCCTTCACCAGATTCCCCGAATCCGGATCCCGGAGTACCTACAATCTGGGCTTTATCCAACAGAAAGTCAAAAAATTCCCAGGAAGACATACCGTCCGGGGTCTTTACCCAAATATAAGGAGCATTAATACCCCCATAGGTTTTTAATTGCATGGAATCCAGACTTTCTTTAATAATACGGGCATTCTCCATATAGTAATCAATTACTTTCTTAATCTGTTTTTGACCTTCCGGAGTATATACAGCTTCTGCCCCTCTTTGAATAATATAAGCCGTACCGTTGAATTTAGTAGACTGACGACGTTTCCACAAAGCATTCAAAGAAATAGATTCTCCTTTAGAGGTTTTTGCAATCAGTTCTTTAGGAACGACTGTATATCCGGCACGCATTCCTGTAAAACCAGCCGTTTTAGAAAAACTACGAAATTCAATAGCTACTTTCTTAGCTCCGGGGATTTCATAGATACTGTGAGGAATATCGTCTTCGGAAATAAAAGCCTCGTAGGCTGCATCGAAAAGGATCAACGATTGATTTTCAATGGCGTAGTCTACCCATTTTTTTAATTGGTCTTTCGTCAGGACGGTTCCAGTGGGATTATTGGGATAACATAAATAAATAACATCTGCTGTTTTTTTAGGGAAAGAAGGTACAAAATTATTATCCGGAGTACAGGGAAGTAATTCTATTTCCCTACCCGACATTTTATTTGTATCTACATATACAGGATAAGCAGGATCCGTGATTGCAATATAATTATCCGGACTTAATATATCCCCAATATTACCGGTATCGCTTTTTGCCCCGTCACTGACAAAAATCTCATCCGGCTCTAAGTGAATTCCTCTTTCCTGAAAGTCGTGTCGGAGTATAGCATTCACTAAGAAATCATATCCGAAATCAGGGGCATAACCTCTTACTGTTTCAGCCTTAGACATTTCTTCCGTAGCTTTATGAACGGCTTCAATCACTGCCGGTACAATGGGTTGTGTGATATCACCTATTCCTAAGCTGATTACTTTCTTATCAGGATAATTTTCTTTGTATTCCCGAACTCTTCGGGCTACTTCAGCAAATAAATAATTATTGCCTATCTCTGTGTAGTGTTCGTTAATTTTCACCATATATTATTGTTGTTTCTTTGTACGTTATCTGTTTCTTATAATTAAATTTCCATTTCTCCCTGAAACACGGTAGTTGCCGGACCCGTCATCAGAACATGATTGTTTTCTTCTATCCATTCCAGTTCCAGGTCACCACCCAATAAAGAGATAGTAGCTTTTCTATTCAGTTTATCATTAAGTACTGCCGCAACCAGCGAAGCGCAGGCTCCTGTACCACAAGCCAAAGTTTCTCCGCTACCTCTCTCCCACACCCTCATTTTAGCATGAGATGGAGATAAAACTTCTATAAACTCGACATTAACTTTTTCAGGGAACATCGGATGGTTCTCTATTTTCTTTCCTATTTTCTCCAATTCCAGTTTATCGATTCCTTCCATGAAAATAACGGCATGAGGATTTCCCATAGAAACGCAGGTTATGGCATATTTTTCAGGATGGAAGTCAATAACCTGATTGATTACATTTTCATCTTTCCAGAGAACAGGGATTTCTCGTGAACGAAGGATAGGTTCACCCATATCCACTTTCACCTTTTCTACTTTCCCGTTAACCGGAAATAAATCCAGAACTTTCACTCCTGCTTTTGTTTCCAGAGTAATTTGTTCTTTATCCGTATATCCTTCATCGTATACATATTTCCCTACACATCGGGAAGCGTTTCCACACATCTGTGCTTCCGACCCATCCATATTAAACATCCGCATACGAAAATCACAGGTTTCGGAAGGCATAATTAATACCAAACCGTCGGAACCGATTCCTTTATGGCGATCGCTTACCCAAACGGCTATCTTTTCGGGATTCTCTATCTTTTCCCGGAAACAATCAATATAAACATAATCGTTTCCGGCACCGTGCATTTTTGTAAATTTCATTTTATTTCAAAATATCTGATTACCACGAACCGTCCACAGAGATAATTACCTAACCTATAATTTCATTCGTGAACGGTTCTTTGAATTATTATTTAGTAATTGAAAGACCGCAAAGTTAGATGATTTATTTTTATTCAACAAAAAATATTTACTTTTTTATCAAAAAAAGCATA
>JAJBTS010000018.1 GCA_020860885.1 Bacteroidales bacterium | reverse complement strand
GACTCGAACTTACGACCTTTGGGTTATGAGCCCAACGAGCTACCACTGCTCCACCCCGCGATTTCGAATGCAAAGATAGACATATTTTTCTTAAAAACAAATTTTTGATAAACTTTCTTTCATTTTCTTTGTGTTAAATGCATTTTGTATTAAATTTGCACAATCATATATCGAATGTGCAAGTCTTTATGGCAACAGCAATGGCAAAAACTAGAGATAAATTGATTGAGGTAGCTAGACTTCTGTTTGCAAGAACAGGAGTGGAAAATACTACGATGAATGATATTGCCGTAGCGTCTAAAAAAGGAAGACGGACATTATATACTTACTTTAAAAGTAAAACAGATATCTATCATGCCGTTATAGAATCCGAATTAAACATTCTTTATACCTCTCTGGAAAATGTAGCGAAAAAAGATCTTCCGGCTGATGAAAAGTTACTGGAATTTATTCATATCCGTCTCGAATCTATAAAAGACGTAGTCTTTAGAAACGGAACACTGAAAGCGAATTTCTTTCGCGATATCTGGAGAGTCGAAAATGTCAGAAAAGATTTCGACCTGAAAGAAATTAATTATATACAGGATATTCTGGATGAAGGAGTAAAAAATGATATTTTCGATATAGAAGACACATCGTCAATGGCTGTAGTTCTCCACCATGCATTCAAAGGATTAGAAGTTCCTTACATCCGGGGAATAATGAGAGGATTCTCCCCTTCCGACAGGAGAAAAACAAATAGCATCATTAAATTATTATTTTCTGGAATTAAAAAAAATCCAGAAGAAATAAATATGTAAGATTTCGAATACTTATTACTATAATTAAATTAAAATGAAATTATTAGAAGGGAAAGTAGCTATCGTAACAGGAGCTGCGCGTGGTATAGGCAAATCGGTTGCTATTCGTTTTGCACAAGAAGGATGCAATATTGCATTTACCGATTTAAATATAGACGAGAATGCCGAAGCAACCAAAAAAGAAATTGAAGCTCTTGGAGTAAAAGTTGAAGGTTATGCTTCTAATGCAGCTAATTTTGACGATACTCATGAAGTAGTAAAAGCTATCGTTAAAGATTTTGGAAAGGTTGATATATTAGTTAATAATGCAGGAATTACCCGGGATGGATTAATGATGCGCATGAATGAACAGCAATGGGATATGGTAATAAATATCAACCTGAAATCTGCATTCAATTTCATACACGCACTGACTCCGGTGATGATGAAACAAAAATCGGGAAGCATAATTAATATGAGCTCTGTGGTCGGCGTTCATGGCAATGCAGGACAAGCGAACTACTCTGCATCCAAAGCCGGTATGATCGGATTAGCTAAATCAATTGCTCAAGAGTTAGGTTCGCGTGGCATTCGGGCAAATGCAATTACTCCGGGATTTATTGCAACAGAGATGACTCACCAGTTGTCGGACGATATCCGTGCCGAATGGGAAAAACAAATCCCTTTGCGGCGTGCCGGAACTCCGGAAGATGTAGCAAATGCAGCCTTATTCCTGGCATCTGATCTTTCATCTTACATCACGGGACAAGTAATTCAAATAGACGGAGGAATGAACACTTAATACAGTTGCATTACTTTATTTAACTGTTTACCTGTTCCTAATATATGCAAGTCATTTACGAAGATAATCATATTATTGCTGTTAATAAAACAAATTCGGAAATTGTTCAAGGCGACAAAACCGGAGATACTCCCCTTTCTGAAATTGTCAAAGAATGGCTGAAAAAAAAATACAACAAACCCGGGAATGTTTTTCTCGGAGTAGCTCACAGATTGGACCGTCCTGTTTCAGGATTGGTCCTTTTTGCTAAAACAAGTAAAGCGTTGTCTCGCCTGAATGATATGTTCCGGAACGGACAAGTAAAAAAAACCTATTGGGCTATAGTTAAGAACAAACCGCCGAAAGAGAAAGACGAATTGATCCATTTTTTAGTACGTAATGAAAAGCAAAACAAATCCTATGCTTATGATACATTAAAACCTAATTCAAAAAAAAGCAATCCTTTCTTATAAGCTATTGGCTCATTCTGAAAATTATTATCTTCTTGAAATTGACTTAAAAACAGGAAGACATCACCAAATCAGATGCCAACTGGCTAAAATAGGTTGCCCAATTAAAGGCGATCTGAAATATGGATTCGATCGATCCGACAAGAATGGTGGTATCAGCTTACACTCCCGAAAAGCAACATTCATCCATCCCGTTTCAAAAGATAAATTGGAGCTTACAGCTGCCACTCCTGATGAAAATCTTTGGAAAAATTTTGAAACATCTCAACAGTAAATTAATCTATGGAAATAACTTCTATTCACTGGTTTGCATTTATTGCATTCATTATCGTTATGCTTTTACTTGATCTTGGTGTTTTTCATAAAAAAGACAGCGTAGTAAGTATTAAATCGGCAATATACTAGAATATCTTTTGGATTTCTCTTGCTTTAGTATTCAATATAGGCATACTCTTTTTCTTGGATAAGACTAAAGCACTGGAGTTCTTCACAGCTTATGTTTTAGAAAAATCTTTAAGTGTTATGCATCATTAGGTGTGATAACAGGTTTACTTACCCTATCTGTTATTTTC
>JAJBTS010000023.1 GCA_020860885.1 Bacteroidales bacterium | reverse complement strand
TCTAAATATATTACAGTAAATTCTGAAGGAAACCTTTCCCTGACAAGTAAGTCCTCTTCCGACAAAGATTCTCAATTATTCGGATTCACTAAATTGGGAAATTACCGAACACAAATAATATCTAAAGCTACCCGGTCTCCTCTTTTAAATGAAACGAATGGATGGGCATTGAGACAGGTCTTTTCCACAAACAATCCAGATCAACCCATACAAGGATTGATCCGGACCAAAGTATATGGAAATAGTGCGACAATTACTGAACAAGGGTATATTTTGACAAGTTCTTTAATTAAAGAAGATTACAATCGAAAATTAGATTTTTTCGATAATAAATATACCTGGGCTTATGAAATTGCCACCTTCAATATAGAAGTGAACGAAGGAGAGAGAATTACATTAACATCTCCTTCTTCTGAAACGATCGAATCCGGCCAATCTTTTACTGTCACTTATCAGGTAGAATCAGGATTTGTACCTACCGTAAATATTAACGGAATAGCCCATTCGGTAGGAACTCTTAATAATGGAATCTATACATTGGTTTTAGAAAATATTACCTCAGATACATCTATAAATATTTCGTCTGAAGCTGCAGCATATACTGTTACGGTAAATGTATCGGATGGTATCTCAGTACAATCTCCCACATTAGATCCGAACAAGCAATACGTTGCAGGAACCAATTCGGTAATACAATTCAGTTTAGATGAAGGGTATAATAATTTACAAATTACAACGAATGGTAAAGCAACAGCTTCTGATCCGGAACCTACCGGAAACAATAATTATGTAATTAACCTTTCTAATATTCAGGATGGAGCAGAAATCAGTATAAATTGTTTAGTCATATCTTACAATGTAAATCTCACTACGGATGGCGTGAATGTAGTCGGATCGCCCGCAGAGGAAGCAAACTATTTTGATGAATATACCTTCTCCTTCACACTAGAAGCCGGCTATAATCACCCTCAGGTATTTGTTAATCAAAAATATGTGAAAGCTACAGAAGAAGAGGGTACCTATCAGGTATCATTATCGAATGTAAGAGAAAATCTTATTATTGCTGTTAAAGCATTCCAACTGCCGCAAAATACAGTCCCGGTATTAGCAGACACTTATATAGATGGTAGAACTGCAGCGATAAATTATTCAGCCAGTGAGGATTTAAGGGCCCAAGCATCCACAAGCACTTACAATAGAATATCCTACCTGGAATTTGATGCAACAGCAATCGATATTTCACAATACGACAAGGTTTATCTACAATTGGTTTACAAATCAAGACAATCAGGAAAAAATGCTGATCCGATCTTCCAATTAAGAACTGTACCATCTTCCGTAGGCGAACTTTATCAGTTAAACTATAATAATTCCGGCGAAGGTAGTGGTGTGTCCCGCAACGGAGATCCGATTGGAAATCCTCTTACTTTTGATCGGACTTCAGCAATTGAAACGGTAGTAAAATTTGATATCACCAGCTATGTTCTTAATAATTCAGCATCTAAACTAAGATTGCAATTAACCGGATCAAGTGATAACGATGCCGGATTCTTTAACTTCTATTCATCAGAAGGAGCTCTTAATAGGAATGACTTATCGTTAATGCCTGTATTGATTTTCGAAGCCGCCTCTAATGAATGGAACGGAAACATAGACAACGATTGGTCAAATATAAATAACTGGAACATTCCTTTCCTTCCTAGCACAGACACAGAAGTAAAAATTCCTTCCGGTAAAGCAAATTATCCTCTTCTATCTGCAAATACAACTTTAAAAGAATTAATAATGGAAGAGGAGGCAGAAATAAAACTGGCAGACGGAGTCAGCCTAACGATCGATGGTATTGTTACAATAGAAAAGAATGTAACACAATATATATGGTATCCTATCGGATTTCCATTCGAAGCAAGAGCTTACTATATGCCATATACTCCGGAGGAGGAGTTGATTCCTTTTGTTGAAGGCGTTGGTGGGGATTTCTGGTTGAAAGACTACAATGGGACAGATGGAATTTTTGCCTATACAGCACATCCTCTGGCTGCAGGTAAAGGATACATTGCTCAGTTCCCGGCAATGTTTAATAATGAAACCATTACCTATACTTCCGTAAACGGTCCTCATATTTTCTCGAAAACAGGATTGACAGTTACCGAAAATTACCAATTCCTGGCTAATCCAACTTTGGAAGAGATAGATCTTCCGGAAATGGAAGGTACTTACTATTATATTTACAATCCGGCCAGTTCTGCATTTGAACGGAAAACTTCCGGAACTTTAAAACCTTTTGAAGCCGTAATCGCAGTAGCCAACCCGGCAGAATTAAGATCAATTATAGATTTAGGGGAAGGTTATACAGGAATAGATCCGAAAGTTATCACTAACACAGAATATGGACCCATAAAAGAAGTACGCTACTACAATTTACAAGGTATCGAGATCCCGGAACCGACTTATCTGGAAGCATGTATTGTTAAAACAGTCTATGAATCCGGAAAACAAATTACTCAAAAATTTATTATCATTAAAAATAGATAAACCATGAAAACTAAAAAAATATATTTGAGTTTAATATCCATACTGTTGACTTGTCCCGTATTTGTTTA
>JAJBTS010000158.1 GCA_020860885.1 Bacteroidales bacterium | reverse complement strand
CAATATCAATTTACTGATATATTTTATCCTTGAAAGTTATTGTTTCCTCCCAGGATTGTATCTTTGCATATCAATAAATAATAGAGAAAAACATGAAAATAATAGATATTGATCATTGGGACAGGAGAGAGCATTATCTCTTTTTCCGTCGTATGGATTACCCGCATTACCATATAGGTACGGATCTGGATATAACTTATTTCAAAGCGAGGATAAAAGAACAGGGATTACCCTTTTCTTTTGCAATGACTTATGCCGTTACTTCTGTGATGAATAAGTTCGAACCTTTTCGTTACCGGATACACGGCAACGATGTGGTACTTCATGATAAGCTACACCCTTCCTTTGCTTATCTTGCACCAGACCGAAAATATTTCAAAATGGTGACTATGAACCTGACGGATGATATTTCAGAATTTTCTGTCAAAGCGCGTAAGAAAGCTCTGGAACAGGAAAAGTATTTTGTTTTTGAAGATGTGCAGGGCCGAGACGACTTAATCTATATATCCAGTATTCCACAAGTATCTTTTACCCATCTTTCCCACACCATATCTTTCAATAAGAACGATGCCGTTCCACGGCTGAGTTGGGGTAAATATTTCAGCCGGGAAGAGCGTATAATGTTACCGTTTAATATTCAGGCTCATCATGCTTTTGTCGATGGCGATCATATGGGTATATACATAGATGCTTTACAGGAATATTTTGATAGCTACTGATTTAGTGATGAGTTATGTCCATATACAGATCACTGATTCTTATACCATTATTACTGATTCTTTTATTATTTCGAAGTGTTCTCAGAAATAAGGCTTACCTATTAATAAGCGGTATATATATTTCCGTTAAGAGGTTTTGGGGTTCAACGATATCCGGATTATTCAGGTAAACGATGTAACATTCTCCGGGACCTTTCTGATATTTGCTTTCCGGCAACCAGTAGTTACGGATGGCGGAAAAAAGAGAGCGTAATCCGGAATAATCTCCCTTATGAGTAAAAATAGCGTAAATACTTTCCGGCAATACCAATGATTCTACATATCTATTCGTTTGCACTTCTTCTTTTGTAGTCAATGCAGGATAGAAGGATCCGTTCTTAATTATTTCAAGGGATTCAGTATCCTTCGATAATAAATGGTTCATCATTGCATACATATAAAGCTTTTTCCAGGAAGATCGGATATCGGAGGTATCGCGGGAGGTAATAATGTTTTTTGAATTCACCCTGTAGATACGCGGATTCAATTCCTCTTGAAAGGTTTCCTTAAAGTATATAGTTTTGAATACTGTAGGGGGCAGGTCAAAATATTTCCTGAACGTTCTGCTCAATGCTTGTGCACTGCTGTATCCTGTTTTCACAGCAAGTTCCATCAGGCTAAGGTTAGTAGTTTTAAGTTTCTCTGCTACATATTCCATTCGTAACCTGTTAGTATATTCCGCCTGCGACTCACCCATAACGATCTTAAAAATACGGTGGAAATAATAAGGGGAGATGCAAGCAACTTCCGAGAGGGTTTTCAGATCGGTTTTCTTATTCAGGTTGTGTTTGATATAGTTTATTACCCGGAGGATGGATTTGTAATGTTCGTTGCGTGTATCAACTTTTTTTGTCCAGCGTTTCAGATGAGGGAAGAAAAGCTTCATCTCAGCTATGTAGTATTTCGTATGATTTTTTCCGGCAAAGCTTGTATTGAGCCGCATCATCTCGTCCATTGTTATGTCGTAAGTAAAATCTCCCTTCTGGTAACAATGGATGCAGTAATCTTTAATACGTGAACCTTTAGGATCAGTACCGAACATCTCAGCATTCCGCATCGGTACTCCACAGCTTTGACAGATGTATCTTTTCATAAGCGGTAAATGACAAAAGGGGGTGTCCAAAAAGAACTTTCCACCCTTAAATCCCCTAAAGGGGACTTCTTAAGCCATTGAATATCAATAGCCCCCTTTAGGGGGTTGGGGGCTAGCCGATGAGATTATTGACTTTTGGACATCCTCTTTTGCCTGATTAATAAATTTTATTTCTAATAACTGTGTAAGCCGGCCTTATGTATTCCAACGTTTAAGGGTAGGGAAATACAGGCGCATTTGTTCACGGGCTTCTTCTTTCGACATACTAGTACCGGTGTCTTTATTAAATTCGTCCAGATACTCCAGATTATGCTCAATAATCTCCTCCATCGTTTTGTTTTCCGTGAAAGAACCGTCTTTGTAACAATAAGTACAATACTCTTTATTGACGCTGCCATCCCGGTTTGTGCCGAAAAACTCTTCCGTCAGAGGCATGGCGCAACTCTGACAAATGATCTGATCTTTTTTTTCCATACTATCTACTTTTTATGAATTATTAATACTCCTCTCTTTACTGCAAAAGTAAACTTAGTCCGTACAAAACACTTTATCAATTATTGCTATTTTTATAAATAATGACTTCTGTTCTGCTTATGGATTTAATAACTATATATAAAGGTAATGAAAAACACATATACAGCAGCTATTCGATTATACTTCTTTTTTGTTTCTGCGATAATATATAAGACCTTAACCGCTCACGATAAATGGTAATTACAGTATCGTTTTTAATTTTATCGCGCTTGAGGCTATCGAAAGAA
>JAJBTS010000283.1 GCA_020860885.1 Bacteroidales bacterium | reverse complement strand
AATAAATAGTATGCAGAAATTTATTACCGCTCAGTTTTTTATTAAACCCGAGTACGTAGAAAAGTTTAAGTCATTGACTTCCGAATTGATTAAGAATACCCGCAAAGAAGAGGGGAATGTATTTTATCAATTGTATCAGTCGGTAGAGAACCCGAATGATTTTATTTTTTATGAGATCTTCAAAGATCAGGAAAGCCTGGATGCGCATTCGAATGCAGCTTATTTTGAGGAGTTCCTGAAGTCTATCGAGGGTTTTTCTACTCAGGAAACAATTATAAAAGTTATTGCTTAGAATTATAGAGAAAAAATATACGAATTGAAAAAGGGGCAGCAATATTCAACCAAAATATTGTTGTATCTTTGTGCTTCCTTAGAACAGACCTTCTCAGGTGTAGGGTTAGAATTTTAATTATAAGTTATGAGCAAAGAATTTAAGAGAACACTGATTACTTCCGCATTACCTTATGCAAACGGACCTGTCCATATAGGCCATCTGGCCGGAGTGTATGTACCTGCTGATATTTATGCGCGCTATCTCCGGTTAAAAGGAGAAGAAGTATTGTTTATCGGAGGATCGGATGAACACGGAGTGCCCATAGCTCTGAAAGCGAAAGCCGAAGGCATTACTCCGCAGGAAGTAGTCGACAGATATCATTTTCTTATCAAAAAATCTTTTGAAGAACTAGGAATAACTTTTGATATTTATTCTCGTACTACTTCGGAAGTGCACCACAAAACAGCATCTGACTTTTTTAGAAGGCTCTATGATAAAGGAGAATTCCTGGAAAAAACTTCCGAGCAATACTACGATGAAGAGGCAAAGCAGTTTCTTGCTGACCGCTATATCGTAGGAACCTGCCCGCATTGCCGGAATGAAAGGGCTTACGGCGATCAGTGCGAAGCTTGTGGAACGTCCCTGAGCGCTCTGGACCTGATCAATCCCAGATCGGCTATTTCAGGAAGTGTTCCTGTCCTTAAAGAAACCAAACACTGGTACCTGCCTCTGGATAAACACGAACCGTGGCTGAAACAGTGGATTCTCGAAGATCATAAAGAATGGAAATCCAATGTGTACGGACAGTGTAAATCCTGGCTCGATATGGGCTTACAACCCCGTGCGGTAAGCCGCGACCTGGATTGGGGAGTGCCTGTTCCTGTAGAAGGAGCGGAAGGCAAAGTGTTGTATGTCTGGTTCGATGCTCCTATCGGATACATCTCCAATACCATTGAATTGCTTCCGGACGAGTGGGAAAAATGGTGGAAAGATGAAGAGACTAAACTCCTGCATTTTATAGGGAAAGATAATATTGTATTCCACTGCATCGTTTTCCCAAGCATGTTGAAAGCCGACGGAACTTATATTCTCCCGGAAAATGTTCCGGCCAACGAATTCCTGAACCTGGAAGGGGATAAGATTTCAACTTCCCGCAACTGGGCCGTATGGTTGCACGAATATCTGGAAGATTTTCCCGGCAAACAGGATGTGCTGCGCTATGTACTGACGGCGAACGCTCCTGAAACAAAAGACAACGATTTTACCTGGAAAGATTTTCAGGCAAGGAACAACAACGAACTGGTTGCCGTATTTGGAAATTTTGTCAACCGGGCTTTGGTACTGACTCAAAAATATTTCGACAGCAAGATTCCGCAACGGGGTGAATTAACAGAGTATGACGTACAAACTCTCGAAGAGTTCTCTACTGTTAAGAAAGACCTTGAAAATTACCTGGATCATTACCGGTTCCGCGACGCTTTGAAAGAGGCGATGAATCTTGCGCGTATCGGGAATAAATACCTGGCCGATACGGAACCCTGGAAAGTGGCAAAAACGGATATGCACAGAACAGCGACTATTCTGAATATTGCTTTGCAGATCACAGCCAATCTGGCGATTGCTTTTGAGCCTTTCCTGCCTTTTACTTCTGAGAAGATCAAAAAACTGATCAATAAAACGGATCTTAAATGGTCGGAGTTGGGTAGCGTCGATTTGTTGGAAAGCGGTCATGCTATCAATCAACCGGAATTGTTGTTCGAGAAGATTGAAGATGCCGATATTGAGAAACAGATCCAAAAATTACAGGACGCAAAGAAAGCCAATGAGCTCAAAGAACACAAAGCGGAACCCATAAAAGAAAACATTACTTTCGAGGATTTTACCAAACTGGATATCCGGGTAGGTAAAGTTCTGGAATGTACCAAAGTGCCTAAAGCGGATAAATTACTTCAATTCAAACTGGATGATGGCCATGGAGGGCGTACCATCCTTTCAGGAATAGCCCGGTACTACAAACCGGAAGACCTGATCGGGAAGAATGTCTGCTTTATCGCTAATCTCGCACCCCGCAAGATAAAAGGTATCGAATCACAAGGAATGATACTATCCGCCGAAAGCGCTGATGGCAGCATCTCCCTTATCCAGCCACAAGGCGAAACTACCCCCGGAAGCCGGATCAGTTAACAGTGACACAGTAAACAGAAAGCAAGATATTCCTTTTAATAGTAATACGGTCGTCTCAACTACCGTAATGGTTTTCGTGGTGTCTTGTTAGTCCTTTTCGCCCCCTTTTTGCGATAAGCAACACTACCCCTCCGAGATACTCTTCGCGACCCTCCCGCGGTAAGTATCGCGACCTCCCCGA
>JAJBTS010000147.1 GCA_020860885.1 Bacteroidales bacterium | reverse complement strand
GGGCATTAATCATAGATATGTTCCTTTTCTGTGCCAAAAATAAGCACCAAAAGTACAATAATCAGTCTGACAAAACAAATTAATTTAAATATTTGTTAATGCTTTTCAATTACTAGGCATAAAAGATGTATAGTTTCATTTATTGAATCTAGGAACCTCTTACCTGTAATAAATTGCTATTCGTATTTTTTATTCGAATAAGAACGGTTTCGTTCTGGTTAACTTAGAACGATTTTCCTCAAAGAAAAACTTTTCTTCACCAAAAGCAGGTTTTAACTGATCAAACCAGGTTGCTTTCGGATTGTATTCAGCAAAGAAAGGAATATCTACCCACTTAGGATCCCTCCCCTGAAGAAATCTCAAAACAAAAACTTTTTCTCCTTTTATTTCCTGAACTCCTAATATTTGTATTTTTCCCGGATGATCACTCATACTGGGACCTCTTACGGTCCGGCATAAACCGCTTACTTGCCTGTAAGCTCTCCTGAATATTTGCCAGCATTTATCCAAAGGTAGCTCAAAATAATGCCTGGATCCTGTATCCCGGGCGACAAACATATAATAAGGAATACAACCGAGATCTACCTGTTTTCTCCACATCTGTGCCCAAAGTTCAGGTCTATCGTTGATGTGTTTTAAGAGAGGTGATTGTGTTCGTATCTGTGCTCCGGTAGTCCTTATTCTGGAAATAGCCTGTTTAACGGCATCCGTAGATAATTCGACCGGATGATTGAAATGGGCCTGGATAGATAAGTTTTTCCCGGCAGCAATAATAGAATCGAACAAACGGAATATATCATCACTGTCTTTATCCGACAGGAAGCGGTAAGGCCAATAAGTAAGTGATTTAGTCCCGATACGGATAGAATGTATATGATTAAATTCCGGCTGCAACAGAGGTTCTATGTAAGATCGGAGTACAGATGCACTTATTACCATAGGATCGCCTCCCGTAAACAGAATATCTGTTACTTCCTTGTGAATACGCAGATACTTTAACAAAAGATCTGTTTCCTTCATGGCAAATTTTAAGCCGCTCATACCCGAAAACTGAGGCCAGCGAAAACAAAAAGTACAATAAGCATGACAGGTCTGTCCCTGGCTCGGAAAAAAGAGAACCGTTTCAGGATATTTATGCTGTATGCCTTTTAATTTGATTTCTCCCAGGTAAGGTACATTATGTTCCTGTCCTGCCGGATTCGGATTTAGAGATAAACGTATTTGCTGTACTTTGGCATCTATAATCGTTTTTTCAGCATCGTTATTCAATAATTTCTCAATCATATAATAATGCTTTTTTTCCAACATTTCCTTACGGGGAAAATTCAACGTAAAAATAGGATCCGATTCAATGTTGTTCCAATCGATAAGTTCTTCTATTACATAATTATTGGTTTTGAAAGGCAATACCCTACCGACAACCTCGATATCCCGGATCATTTCATCCGAAAGAGAATTTATCTGAGGTAAAGTCCTGTAATTGTGTAAAGTATAGGATTTTATTATTTTTTCCATAATTAATTAATCTTCATTGTTAATTCCAAAATTACAAAAAAATAAGGTCTTATCCAAAAAGGCTTTATTGTTGAACGCCAGATAGTATGAATTGGTTCTGTGAATATCTGAAAAAACAGAGGTTG
Source organism: Bacteroidales bacterium (assembly GCA_020860885.1). Lineage (GTDB taxonomy): Bacteria > Bacteroidota > Bacteroidia > Bacteroidales > Azobacteroidaceae > Azobacteroides. The sequence goes on along the minus strand of JAJBTS010000147.1, from coordinate 1,007 downwards.
CCCGCCAATAGGTAGACAACCTCCCTTTACTTAGTTTCTCTATATTTTAAGAAATATTCTTACTTTACCTTAGATAATTATTTCACAATTGCGGTTGCTTTACCAATCACTTTTCCGTCAACTTTCAATGTACAGATATAAGTACCGGCTGAGAAAAGACGCGCCATTTCGATTTCAGTCTCTTTATCCTGTAGCTTTTCAGTATGTATTAAAGCTCCGGATAAGTTATAAATTGAAATCTCTCTGCTCACATCTGTTTTGTTTATATCCGAACCGAGTACCAAGCGGATCTTTCCGTTGTTGGGATTCGGAGTTATCTTCATCAAGGTCTGAGTGTCTGGTTCAATAGAATCCAGAGAAGTAAATTGATCTGCACCCTGAGAATTATCCGTTTGCTCCAATAAGGAAGAAAAGCGGGATTCAACCAGTGAATACGGGGCAGTACAACCCGTGGAACAATTGGGAGTTCCCGGCGATCTTATCACATCAATATTCCAACCATAAACAGAGTCATCATAAGATGCATAATAGGTGAAAAGATTTGAATTATTATATATATACATTGAGGAATTTCCAGCGGGAGAGTTCGGAGCCCCCTGATCACCTAATCCATATTGGTCGGCTGTATAACCATACCGACCTTCTGTTATTTCCAAAGATGATATTTCGTTGCATCGTATTTTAGTATTTTTATTAAATCCATTCACTACGATTGGGCTACATACTTTGATCCTATTCTTTATTATTTCAGCACATTCGTTAAGGTTAGGATGAGTATAAGACAAATAAATTCCTTTAACATCAGGATTGCCATTGGCATCATCATTCACAGTAAAATCATTGTCAAATATTGTAATATTATTTATATTTAGAAAATGAAGGGATTGTGTAGCTTGACCCATGTGCATGAATTCGTTGTTTGATATCATAAGACGAGTATTATCAAATCCTGCATGTGCTTGAATATTGATTTTGTTATTTGAAAAATAATTGGAAGAAATGTTGGT
>JAJBTS010000161.1 GCA_020860885.1 Bacteroidales bacterium | reverse complement strand
GCTTAAATCAACATGCATGTTTTTTATCTCTTTTAATAGTTTTTAGCATTAGCAAAGATATGAATTTTATTAAAACAAATTAACATATCTCTTAAACAATCTCTTAACTGCTGTAACATCAAACAAACAATTCCTTCTAGTTCTAAACCCATTATCATTTAACTGTTTTACCATTTCGCTCCATTTTGAACCATTATTCTGCATAGGAAGAATTAACATTCCTGCTTTCTTATTGGATTCATTATTAAGCGCATTCTCTTTCCTTACTTCCCTTCCTTTATTTATCGTCTCACTAGTCAGACCATTATTATATGGATTCCCCAATTTAATACCTTGCTTTTTCTTCTCTACTAATGCTTGTTTAGTTCTTAAGCTAATTAATTGAGCTTTATTTTCCGCTATTGCTGCAATAATATGTATTGTTAAACGATTAGCCGTTGGCATATCACAGCAAATAAAATCAATATTAGCGGCTTGTAAACTTGTAACAAAATGCAAATTCCTTGCAAGCCTATCCAGTTTAGCAACGATTAATACTGCATTATTTTCCTTACATCTTTGCAAAGCTTTATTTAATTCAGTACGATTAGCACTCTTTCCCGTTTCAACTTCAATAAATTCCGATATAATATTATTCCTACTTCCTTTTAAAAAATTCTCAACGATTGTGCGTTGAGCTTCCAACCCCAAACCGCTATTTGCTTGTTTCTTTGTCGAAACCCTATAATAAGTTACATAATTCTTCATATTCGTACATTATTTTCAAAGTGGCGTTTTATAATCGAACGTTATTAAAATGCGACTTTTGATGAGTAACTAAAAACGACAAAGCCCACACTTAAAAAAGTGCAGGCGTTTGTCATCCTCTTTTGTTTGGCGATTTCCTAAGACAAAAGATTTTATTTATAATTTTCCATTATCAGCAAATGAATAATAACTTTCCGATGTTACAATAATGTGATCTAGCAAACTTATTCCCATTATATCACAAGCTTTCTTTATATTATTCGTAATTATCTCATCTGGTCTGCTTGCTGTTAAATTACCAGACGGATGATTATGACAAAGTATTATTCCACTGGCATTACTTAATATTGCGGATTGCATAATTAACCGAATATCGACCACAGTTTCACTTATACCGCCTTCCGATACATTAAACACACCTAAAACCTGATTTGAACGATTCAGTAACAGAACCTTAAAATACTCTCTAAACTCAATTGTGTCACTTTCAAAACAGTTTAATAGTAACTTATACACACTTTCACTATGAGTCACTTTCGGTCTTTCAGAAGCTTTTAATTTACTCTTATACGACAATTTTACTTCACTTACGGAACAAATATTTTTCATTGTAATGTGTTTATACAACAAAAGCCACTCCACAAAGGAACGGCTTTCATTTCTGATTAATAAATAATTTGATTTCTGAATTAGGGAAGAATTATTTTCGGATTTTCAATTACTAGAAGAGTAAAATTGATTTACTATTATCCAATTTTAAGAAGCATTTAGAACATATATTCCTTTTTATGGACTTTTCGAGTGCTTTTATTGAACACAATTCGTCCTCACAGCATTCTTTTTCTTCTTCGTACACCCAAGGGGTCTTATGGGGTACTAACATACCGTTTAAGTGTCTTTTTCGACTTTTATATAAAGAGTGCGAGAGTATATTGAAGTGGGGGGTAATTTTTATTTTCGATTTCTTCCAATAAATTATAGATTCCTGAATTAAATATTTCAGTATATTTGTGAAATTCCTTATTAAAGTTTCATGATAATACAAGCCAAAATAATCAGTCAGCCACAATCAGGGGAGTATTCTGAAAGAATTTATAACATTGAAAGTCCATGGAATTCTCAAAATTGGACTTGGATTAAATTTACTAATGAAGATTTATCCGAATGGTGCGGAATATTTAGAGGGGATGGAAATGGTGTAGGTATTTCCTTTAAGCACAATCTTATCATGGTCTTAACTTGGGATTATTTATTTTTATTAGATCGGGTTTCAGGAAACATTGTCGAATATGAAAGAATGCCTCAATATCATAGCTTAACCGTTTCTCCTTTGGGAGACTTTATTTTAGGATATGATTATTGGATTTCAAAATATACAACAGACCTGAAAAATAGTGTTAATATAAAAAGTCGGAGTGGAGTGGAGTTTATCAAAGTCCTGGAATGGATGTCGGGGTGGGGGGAATTTACATGTGATGAATTTCCTCTCGGAGAAAAACATTTTCTTATGGAATATGATTGCGAAACAGATAAAATTGCCATAATATCAGAATAATGATTATTTGTTAGCGGAGAAAATTTCATAAAATTTATTCTATATGACCTCTAACAGATTTCTCTCCGAATGGATATATTTTCAGTAGGGGTGGATTTCTAGCAAAGAATCTTATTATTGGACTAGCTAAGGACAATTTTTAGTTTTTTATTTAGCGGATGATTTCATTTTGTCCTTCCAATATCTAATAATTATTAACAAATCTTCTCTCTTACTTGTCATAAATACTTATTTTTGTAAAAAGGAATTTTATGAATAGAATAATACTGATTGGAAATGGTTTTGATTTAGCTCATGGATTGCCAACTAGCTATAAGGATTTTATTAATGACTATTGGGATAATAA
>JAJBTS010000297.1 GCA_020860885.1 Bacteroidales bacterium | reverse complement strand
CACCAGGAAAGCATTCAAAATCAATAATTCATAACCTAGTTCATAATTAAATGTAAAATTTAATAATTTATTAGTGCCGAAACAAATTAAGGGAGACAAGATACACAACCATGGAACCATTTTATCATTTGTGGATCGCTTAAATAATATACCAAAAGTAAAAAGTCCGAGTAAAGGACCATAGGTATAAGAGGCGATCATGTAGATTGCATCAATAATACTTGTATTATTAATTGCCTTAAATATCACCATGATCAGAATAAAAGCCAGCGATACTCCCAAATGCACCCCTAGACGGATTTTTTTAGCCTTTTTCTCTTGGTACTTATTTACATTCAGTAAGTCGACAGAAATAGAAGTGGTTAAACCAGTCAATGCAGAATCAGCACTAGCAAATGTTACAGCAATTATTCCTATGATGAAGAAAATAAGAGCAGCATTTCCAAAATATCCGTTTGTGACCATCATAGGTAAAATATCATCTCCTAAAGGAGGTAATGTTATGCCATTAACAGACGCGTAATTCAACAACAGTATGCCAAGACAAAGAAAAAGGAAATTAACCGGAATAAAGAACAGACTTAAAGTACAAACATTCTTCTGTGCATCTTTTAGATTTTTACAGGAAAGATTCTTTTGCATCATTTCCTGATCAATACCAGTCATGGCAATTGTAACAAAACAGCCACTAATAAACTGTTTGAAAAAATTTTGTCTGGAGTGCCAATCGTCAAAAACAAAGATACGAGAATGCGAACTTTCTGTAATTGTATTTACAATTCCGGAAAAATCCAGACTCAGTCCTTTTGATACCTGCCAAAATATAATCAACAGAGCAATTAATAAGACCAAAGTTTGAAGCAAATCGGTCCATACAATTGTTTTTACTCCACTCCTGTGTGTATAAAGCCATATCATAATCAGGAAAACCGTAGCAGTTAAAATAAATGGAATATTCCATGCATCGAAAACATAGGTTTGTAAAATCAAAACTGCAAGATAAAGTCGCACTGCTGCCAAAATAGTTCGAGACAAAAGAAAAAAAGCAGCTCCCGTTTTGTATGCATTTTTGCCTATTCTTTTGTCTAAATAGGTATAGATACTCGTCACATTTAGTCTGTAATAAATAGGTAGTAGCACAAAAGCAATGACTGCATAACCGGCCAAAAAGCCCAATACCATTTGCATATAAGTCATATCAAATCCTCTTACCATACCAGGTACGGAAACAAATGTCACTCCGGAGATGGATGCACCCAACATCCCTAAAGTTACTACAAACCAGGGAGATTTTCTATTTCCTAAAAAGAAAGCCGCATTTCCGGAATGTTTTTTACCAATCCAGTGTGCTATCAGCACAAGACATCCAAAATATAAAATAATAATTAAAAGAATAATTGTTCCGTTCACTTTTCAGCCAGTAATTTATATATTTCTACTTGAGATCGAATTTTTATTGACTTTTCATCTCTTTTCCATACATTATTCAGGTTCTCATCAATAATGCATGCTTTTACATTGTCATTTAACTGAATATTTAATATTCTAATAATTGTCTGCTTAATCTCCGGATCATATATTGGGAAAGCTGTTTCGATTCTTCTGTAAAGATTTCTTTTCATCCAGTCGGCAGAAGTAAGATAAAGATCTTCTTTTCCACCGTTATAGAAATACCAGACACGGGAATGTTCGAGTTTTTGGTCAACAATACGTGTAATACGAATATTCTTACTATACGACTGGTTCGGAACGATGCAACAAATACCTCGGATAATTAAATCTATAGAAACCCCTGCTTCACTTGCCTTGTAAAGTTCATTAATCATTGCAGAATCCTGTATTCCGTTCATCTTCAATATGACCTGTGTTTTTTTTTCCTTTTTTCGCCCATTCAACTTCTCTACGGATCATTTCAATCAGAGCGTGATTCATATTAAATTGTGCAACCAATAAACGATCAAATATAACATTTCTATTTTTGGTTTCAAAAACAAAGAATAATTGTTTAAGTTCTGTAATCAGATTCCGGTCAGAAATCATTACAGACATATCAGAATAGATTTCGGCTGTTTTCTCATTAAAATTTCCAGTACTAAGGTACGCATAAGAATTTTCTGTTTCTTTGCCACATATCAATGCTACCTTAGCATGAACTTTCAGCTTGGGTATACTATATATAATCAAAATACCGGCTGCCTGCATCTTTTGTGCCGTTTGCAAATTATTCTCTTCATCAAAACGCGCTTTCAGCTCTACAAAAACAGTTACTTTCTTACCATTTCTCGCCGCATCAATTAAGGCATTAATCACTTCTGAATCTTGAGCAACACGATATTGAGTCAGTTTAATTTCTTCTATGGAAGGATCTATTGAAGATTCTTTCAGAAACCGGATGAAATAATCAAATCGATGATAAGGATAATGTAAAAAAACATCTTTTCGATCTAATACTGAAAAAATAGAATGAATTCCTTCCAGATCTTTTATATCTAAAGGAATAAAAGGTTTAACTTTCGATGAATCATCCAGAGGATTAGGTAATCTGACAATATCCTCCATATTCAGATGAACATAATCTGAGATCATATCTTCAGGTTGAATTTTAAATGTTTCAGAGAGGTATTTCAAACAATCGGAAGACATATTTCTATCG
>JAJBTS010000068.1:1161-2655 GCA_020860885.1 Bacteroidales bacterium | reverse complement strand
ATATGAAAGATGTGATTTTAGCTGCCGGACTAGGTACCCGATTACGTCCTTTAACAAATGATGTTCCCAAATGTATGGTTCCTGTAAATGGTAAATATATAATTGACAAACAGATAGATAATCTAATAGATGCAGGAATAAATGAGATTATTGTAATTGCTGGATACAATGCAGAAAAATTAATTTCTCATTTAGCTATAAAATATCCTTCCATAAAGGTTGTGAATAATAAACGTTACGATCAGACCAACAACATGTACTCTCTTTATATGGCATCTGATTATGTAAATGGAAAAGATTTCTTACTAATGAATGCCGATGTATATTTCGATGCAAATATAATTACAGGCCTTGTAAACAGTGAGAAAAAAAATTTAATAGCTTGTGATAAAACAGAATATATAGAAGAATCCATGAAAGTCACCACGGATTCTACAGAGAAAATAAATCATATAAGTAAAAAAATAGGAAAAGACGATTACCATGCAATATCTATTGATGTATATAAATTATCAGGAAAAGCCTCCGCTATTTTATTTAATGAAATAAAAAATACAATAGAGGTAGATAAAGAAGAAAATATGTGGACAGAAGTGGCTCTGGATAAAATATTGGATCAAGCAGATTTTTACCCTTACATAATTTCAGGACGTTGGTGCGAGATTGACAATTATGATGATTTAGCTTACGCTGAAAGAATTTTTAAAGAATGAAAAGTATAAAAGAAAAAAAAATGTTCCTTCTGGATATGGACGGAACTATTTATCATGAAAATACTTTAATCGACGGAGCTAAAGATTTCCTGGAAACCATATTAAAGGATGAACATAATTACGTATTTATGACTAATAACTCGTCCAAAGGCAAAAAGGCTTACGTAGAAAAGCTGACTTCATTAGGCATACAATCAACCACTGATAATATTGTCTCTTCTGTGAACGCTACAATTGCTTACCTAAAAAAAAACAAACAGAATCCTAAAATTTATTTGGTAGGAACGGAATCCTTTAAAAATGAACTTATAAACGAAGGGGTGGAAATTGTTCCCGTAAATTACAGGAATAAAGATATAGATTATGTGGTAGTAGGATTCGATACAGAACTAACTTACGATAAGATCGAGGGGGCGTGTTATTTTATTGATTTAGGAATAAAGTATATAGCCACAAATTGTGATTTAAAGTGTCCGGTAAAAGGAGGTAAATATATCCCGGACTGTGGAGCCATATGTAAAATGATTGAATTGGCTACAGGAAAAAGTCCGCTTTATTTAGGAAAGCCCGACAGTTATATTGTCGATTATGTATTGAAACAATGGAATCTAAAAAAGGAAGATGTAATATGTATTGGAGATAGATTGTATACAGATATAGCTATCGGAATAAATGCAGGAGTTGAAACTGCTGTGGTTTTAACAGGTGAAGCAACTCTGGAAGATATTCAGAAAAGTAATTACAAACCCACTTATGTATTTCAATCAGTAAAAGATATATA
>JAJBTS010000068.1:0-1151 GCA_020860885.1 Bacteroidales bacterium | reverse complement strand
TGTGAGGCTCATCTTAATTTTCCTCAAATGAAATAGATCACACAGGAATCTTTATATGAAAATTATAAAGTAGAACTTGAAAAAAACGAATTTCAAAAAACGATATTTATTGAGGGAGGCGATATCAATGAAACAGTGAATGTTATTGAATCGTGTAAGAATGAAAATGCTATTCTGATAGCTTTTGGAGGTGGAAGTGTATTGGATATTGTCAAATATTGTGCAAGTAAGATGGATAAAGCTTACATTACCGTTCCTTCAACCTTATCAAATGATGCTATTTATTCTTGTGTTTCCCGTTTAATTTTTGAAGGAAAGAAAACAAGTTATGGAGTGCAGCCTCCTATGGGTATTATTGTAGATTTAGAAGTAATAAGAAAATCTCCTCAAATATTAATTTTAGCAGGTGTTGCTGATCTTGTTTCTAATCTTTCTGCAATCAAAGATTGGCTTTTAGCTTATAAAATGATAGGGGAGCCTATCAACGAATTGGCTTTTATGCTCGCAAAAGAAGCGGCTATACCTATGTTTTCTTATAAAAAGGATAATATATATGAAGATAAATTTTTATTGGATTTAACCAATGGTCTGATTACTTCGGGGCTTTCCATGATTGTTTCCGGAGATACACGGGGAACAAGTGGAGCAGAACACCTAATAAGTCACGCGATTGATGAATATTTTCCCGAAAAATCAGGAATACATGGAATTCAGGTGGGTTGGGCCCATCTATTAATTGAAAAACAATACAGGTCAGACAAAAATGACTTTCTGCGTCTGGAATCACTTTATAAGAATATTGGGCTGAGTGATCTGTTTCAGGGTAATATTCCTTTTTCAGATGATGACTTAAAAGAATTGATTCCTTACGGAATTAAGATGAGAAATAGGTATACTATATTAAACCTGATCCAATGAGTTTTTATAAAATAATAAAGAAATTTGGTAAAACTGTCTATTATTGTTCCTATAAGTTTTTCCTTTCTTGTACAAAAGTAAAAAAGAATAGATTACTGGCTATTAGTATGTTCGGAAATAATTACGGGTGTAATCCGCGGGCAATTACAGATTATTTGCTGGAAACACAAGAGGATATAGAAATTTTCTGGATCTTTAAGAAAAAAAGGATTCCGGATTCTATAGATAAACGA
>JAJBTS010000197.1 GCA_020860885.1 Bacteroidales bacterium | reverse complement strand
AAATTTACTATTTTTATACCATAAATACAAACAAAAACTTAAAAATAATAATCCTATGAATTTAGTACTAAAGAAAAGTTTATCCTTTTTATTTTCCATAATCCTTATATTTTCTTTTTTCCCGGAAGGTTCGTCGCAACCGGTTAATAAAGAGATTTCCGAAGCTTCAAAAGATTTAATTAAAAGCCTGAAATTTGAAGGAGATATACCTCTGGCTGGTATGCAGCAATTCAGTAGCTGGAAAAACGGCTGGTATGTTATGGACGGAGTAACTAAAGATACTGTTAATCCGGCAGAAGGTAAATATGCCCTGAAAATAGAATCTCAAGAGAGGTCTATGGCTATTTATTATTTAGGAGCGGGAACCATAGAAGGTGATTCGGTCACGTATTCGGGTAAGTACCGGTTTGAAGATGCCGTAAATGCAAAAATAGAATTCAAAATTGAGCAGTTGACCCGCTATGTGGCGCCTTCCACAGATATTCAGACCCTGGAACTTTCCGGCCAGAACGGTAGTTCCGGTTGGAAATCTTTCCTGGTGAAAAGCAAACTACAGGAAGGTACACAGGGTATCTTATTTCCTGTTTATACGGAAGGCAAAATAAAGCTCTGGATAGACGATCTGGATATTCGTGTTGACGCACGTCCTTTAACAGAAGCGGTAAAGGTTGACTTTCAAGCTCGTAACGATAATGAATTTGATGAAGGTTCCAATATTCAATTCAATCGGTTGACCGCTCAAACGATAGAGAATCTGGATGTATTGGCCCGGGTGTGGGGATTTTTAACTCATTATCACCCGAAAGCTACCATGGGCGATATTAATATGGATTATGAACTGTTTCGTATTATGCCGCTGGTAGCAGATGCGAAAGACAAACAGGAAAGAAGCCGGATCATCAACGACTGGATTATCCGCTCATTGGGTAAAATCACGAAAACAAAAGACTACAGTATTGAGGACCCTTCTTTGTATTCCAGGATTATTAACCTGGACTGGATAAACAACAGGAAGCTTTTTTCACCAGAGCTGATCCAAACACTGAACGATGTTAAGAATGCCGAAAGAAGTAATAAATTCAACTACAATGTAATTATTTATTCCGGCAGTAAGCGTGTGGCATATATGGACCCGAAATCTTTTTATCCGGATATCTCCTGGGAAGATCAGGGTTTCCGCCTATTGAGTCTTTTCAAAGCATGGAACAACGTAGAATATGGTTTCCCATACGTGGAACTGATGGATAAGCCCTGGCGGGAAATATTAACCGGATATATTCAACCTTTTGCGACAGCAGGCAGCCAGAGGGAATATGAACTGCTTTTACTTTCCCTGATGGCTCACGTTCAGGATTCTCATTCGCAAATATTCAGTGACGGCAATGGTTTGTTTCATAAGTTATGGGTGAAGAAAAATAATACATTTACAGACCTGGTTAAAACAGAAGACGGTAAAGTGGTTGTTCAGTCTTTTCATTCGTCCGGATTGGTTCCTGGAGATATTATTATCTCGGTGGATGGGAAAGATATTCAGGAAGTAATTAATGAAATGAGACCTTACGTGATTGCTTCCAATGAAGACGGCATATTCAATAAAGTAAAAAGGTATTTACTGCAAACCGATGAAGATTCATTGACGGTAGTGGTAGAAAGGGATAAAGAAAAGTTTAGCTATGTAATTACTGATTTTACGCACAATGCATCTTTTAAAGCAAAACATAAAAAACCGGAAGATTACTCGCTGGCTTCACAAAAAATAATTTACATAGATGGAGGAAATACTCTTCCGAATGATGTTGAGTCTCTGGTTAAAAACAATTTAGATGCCGATGGCTTCATCTTTGATCTGAGGGAATATCCGAAAGGATATCTTTTCAATAATGTCAATCCGTATTTATTGCCGGATACTGTAAGGTTTATGTGGTTTTCTTCCTGTGAACTGGATTATCCGGGTAACTTTATCCTGTATAATAAGGAAATAACCGGAAAAGAAAATAACGAGGATTACTTTAAAGGAAAAGTAGCTATCCTTGTAAACGATGGTACCATCAGCCTGGGAGAAATGGTTGCCATCGCTTTGCGTTATGCTCCTCAAAGTAAAGTAATAGGAAGTACGACTGCCGGGGCAGACGGCAATAACGGGTTTTTTGTTCTTCCCGGAAGCAATTTCGTAACGCTGACCACCATCGGGGCTTATTATCCCGGATGGGAAGTATGCCAGTGAGCCGGAGTAAAGATCGACCTGGAAGTGAGACCTACCGTACAGAGCGAAATAGAAGGACGTGACTTGTTTATTGAAAAAGCGATCGAGTATATTAAAGAATAACGAAGAAGTAACAAAGATATATTTTACTGTTAGAGGCTGTCTGAAAAGTTGAAATTCCTTTTTGGACAGCCTCAGTCATTATCCGCCTGGTAAAGAGGATGTACAAAAAGTGAATAATCTCGTTTGGCCCCCAACCCCCTGAAGGGGCTATTGATACTCAGTTGTTTAAGAAGTCCCCTTCAGGGGATTTAGGGGCAGAAATTCCTTTTTGGACAGCCTTCTGGAAAACTATTCTTCTGATATAGGCAAGATATTTGCAGGTTCAATTGTAAAGTTTAGTTTGTGGTGAAAACTAACGATTGTAAAACCACATTAAAAACTAACAAATGATTATCTCATGTTGATTAATATCTTATGATTAGGAGAACCTTACTTACTATTGCAGTTTTATTTTATTTCGTTTCTGTGAATATTGCACAGGTAGCTATCGGTACTTTGGATGATCCCGATGCATCGGCGATTCTGGATATCGTCTCTACAGATAAAGGAGTACTCTTTCCCCGCATGACTACTGTTCAGAGAAAAACAATCGATAATCCTGCCAATGGATTGTGTGTGTATGACACGGATGAAAGCTGTTTATTTACTTATAATGCCAAAGAAAAGGGTTGGAAAGGTGTTGGTTTAAAGCCGGATGAAGGCAATAACGGATCCGGCCAAAAGGTGAAAAATGTCATCCTTATGGTTGCCAGCGGTATGGGAATGGTACAATTGCAGGCCGGATTTACGAAGAACAACGATTATCTGGAAATGACCGCTTTTCCTTATGCCGGTTTTATGAAAACCCATTCAGCGGAAAGTAAAACAACCGATTCGGCTGCGGCTGCATCTGCATTAAGTACCGGAGTAAAAACGAAAAACGGATGTATAGGGATAGATGCCTCGGGTTTCCTAATGCCTACCATCATGGAAATAGCCAAAGAGAAAGGCTTGTCAACAGGATTTGTGGTCACATCCTCTGTTACCCATCCTACGCCCGCTGCCTTTTATGCACATCAACCCGATACTTCGCTGCACAGGAATATAGGCTGGAATTTAATAACTTCCGGTATCGATGTCTGTATCGGAGGCGGCCGGGATTATTTTGATGTAGACATGATGAATGGTTTGAATAATAAGGGATATCAGGTGTTTTCTTCTCTCGATGGGATCACTCCGGAAATGGATAAAGTAATTGCGTTGGCGGCTTCCCGACATCTGCCGAAAATGTCGGAAGGAAGAGGACGTTTTTTTATCGGAAGCTACCGTAAAAGCACTGGATATACTCAAAAAGAATGAAAAAGGTTTCTTCCTCCTGGTTGAAGGATCTCACATGGATATGGCAGGATCTGTCAAGAATTATACTTATATGTTGGAGGAATTGTTGGATTTTGATTCTACTGTGGCTCAGGCAAAAGCTTTCGCTCAGGAAGACGGAAACACACTGGTGATCGTATGCGGCGACCACGAAACCGGAGGACTGATCATCTACGGGAGTAAATCCATGGAGTTGTATTACAATACATCCCAGATCAATGGAAAAGAAACCTGTGATCCCGTTCCTGTGTTTGCATTGGGTCCCGGAGCTGAACAATTCATTGGTTTTTTCGACAATACAGAACTTAAAAGTAAACTAGAGAAAGTGTTGGGCTTAACCGGAATTCGATAAAAGGCCCAACTCTAAAATACCTTAAAAACACAACTAACCTTTAATAAGAATGCATCATGTATAAGAAAATAATAGTTCCTTTCTTAATCTTTTTTTCTCTTTTTTATTCTTCGGTATTTGCTCAGGTTTCAATCGGAACCGGTCTGCCGGATCCTTCTGCTGTTCTGGATCTGACTTCGGAAGGAAAGGGAACGCTGTTGCCACGTATGACAACGCCGCAGAGGAATGCTATTGTTCATCCTGCCGATGGATTGACAGTATATGATACAGAAGAGAATGAGCTGTTTTTCTTTCAGGAAAAAAAGAATCAATGGACCAGAATTGCTCAGGATGCGACAGGGGAAAATCCTGAAGAGGAACTCCCGGTTAAGAATATTATCCTGATGATAGGAGACGGGATGGGATTTTCCCAGATACAGGCAGGACTTATTTATAAATCAGGATTCCTGGAAATGACTACTTTGCCTTTTACCGGAATTGTCCGTACCTATTCGGCCGATAATAAAACAACCGATTCGGCAGCTTCAGCAACTGCATTGAGTACAGGAACAAAAACCAATAATTATTATGTTGGGGTAGACCCGCAGGGAAAAAGACTGGTCAATATTATGGAAGAAGTAAAAGAAAAAGGTCTTTCTACAGGAATTGTGGTTACTTCTTCCGTTACGCATGCCACTCCTGCGGCTTTTTATGCCCATCAGAAAAGCAGGGACAGTCATACGGCTATTGCCGGTGATTTTTCTTCGGCAACGATCGATGTCTGTATCGGAGGAGGCAACGATTATTTCAGTACAAGCCTGAAAAATTCCATTAAATCAAAAGGATATACTATTGTATCTTCTCTGGACAATATTACTTCGGATAAGAATAAAATACTGGCCCTGCTGGCGAATAACCATATGCCCCGCATGTCGAACGGTAGAGGAAATATGTTGTCTCTCGGTGTTGGAAAGGCTTTGGATATACTTAAGAAAAACGAGAATGGCTTCTTCCTCATGGTCGAAGGTTCCCAGATAGATTTTGCCGGACATAATTCGGATAGTAAATATATGCTGGAAGAACTGGTCGACTTTGATAATGCAGTACGGCTCGCAAAAGCATTTGCAGAAGAAAATGGCAATACATTGCTCTTGGTAACGGCTGACCATGAAAACGGCGGATTGATCGTTTACGGAGATAAAAAACTCGAAACTTATTATACAAACAGAGTAGGGGTGAAAGGAGCGCATTCTTCGGCTCCGGTACCTATCTTTTCTTATGGACCCGGAGCTCAACAATTTGTAGGCGTTATGGATAATATTGATATTCATAAAAAGATAAGGGAGTTATTAAACTTAAAATAAGATAGTAAACAAAAAACTTTTAATACCCGGAACAACCCTCTCTTTTAACCCTTTTTTATGAATTCTACGAGAATTCTCTTTTGCATCTGCGAATTTCTTGAAAAAAATGATTACATTTGCACGCAATAAAATTTAAAGCTTTTCTCATATGTCATTTATTGTAGATAAAGTCGTTATGGATGGACTTACCTTCGACGACGTTCTATTGATCCCCGCTTATTCAAATGTATTACCCCGTAGTGTTAACTTAACAACCAAGTTCTCCCGAAACATTTCTTTAAATATTCCTATGGTATCGGCAGCAATGGATACCGTGACCGAATTTAAAATGGCTATCGCTATCGCCCGTGAAGGTGGAATTGGTGTTATTCACAAGAATATGACCATCTCCGAACAGGCCAAACAAGTGCGCGCCGTGAAAAGAGCGGAAAACGGAATGATCTCTAATCCGGTAAGCATCAAGAAAGGAAAAACCGTTCAGGATGCTCTTAATATAATGAGTTATTATAAGATTGGAGGTATTCCGGTCGTAAATGATGATAATATTTTACTGGGTATAGTTACCAACCGGGATTTACGTTTCCAAAGAGATCTGGGACAACTGATCGATGATGTGATGACTACCCGGAATTTAATTACGGCGAGGCCGGGAACAGGCCTGGAAGATGCAGCAGATATTCTTCAGAAATATAAAATTGAGAAACTACCTGTTGTAGATGAAAACAATAAGCTGGTAGGATTGATCACTTACAAAGATATTACCAAAGCTAAAGATAAACCTAACGCCAGTAAGGATGCCGAAGGACGGTTAAGAGTGGCAGCGGGAGTCGGTGTTACAGGAGATACGTACGATCGTATTGAGGCCCTGGTTGAAGCCGGCGCCGATGCTATCGTGATCGATACGGCGCATGGACATTCGCAAGGGGTGATCGATGTGTTAAAAGAAGCTAAAAGAAGATTTTCTTCGATAGATATCGTAATAGGAAATATAGCTACGGCAGAAGCCGCTAAAATGCTGATCGATGCAGGAGCAGACGGTTTAAAAGTAGGGATCGGACCTGGCTCCATCTGTACCACACGTGTGATTGCAGGGGTGGGCGTTCCTCAGTTGTCTGCTATTTACGATGTGGCGAAAGTACTGAAAGGAACAGGTATACCCTTAATCGCTGACGGAGGTTTGCGTTATTCAGGCGATATTGTTAAAGCTTTGGCTGCCGGCGGATCTACCGTAATGATGGGTTCTCTTCTTGCCGGAGTAGAGGAATCTCCCGGAGAAACCATATTATACAACGGCCGTAAATTTAAATCCTACCGGGGTATGGGTTCTCTGGAAGCCATGCAGAAAGGTTCCAAAGACCGTTATTTCCAGGATGTGGAAGACGATATTAAAAAGTTAGTGCCTGAAGGTATAGCAGCCCGCGTCCCTTACAAAGGATCTTTGTACGAAGTGATCTATCAGATGGTGGGAGGCTTAAGAGCAGGTATGGGATATTGCGGAGCCGAAAATATAGAAAAGTTACACGAGGCTAAGTTTACACGCATCACCAATGCAGGTATGGCCGAAAGTCATCCGCACGATGTGGCTATTACTCAGGAAGCGCCCAATTACAGTTCAAACAGAGGGTAGTTTTCTCTCTGTATTTCATAGTCTTTTATGAAGAAGATTCCGAGAAAGGGATATTTTCTTTAAGGTAAATAACAATAAAAAAAAAAATCATCCGTTTGTTATAAAGTCAACTTTTGTCTAATTTTGAAAATATTAATTATAGCGAAATGAAACCAATGAAAAGAAGTGTTTTTTCTTTGATCCTTATTGTATCATCAATAGCAGTTTTTGCTCAGGCGAATGATCCCGTAGTTATGAATATAAATGGGAAAGATGTAAAAATGTCTGAATTTGAGTATATTTATAATAAGAATAACAACGAAGATGCGATTGACAAACGCACCTTGGATGAATATGTAGTGCTTTTCAAAAACTTCAAATTGAGGGTTGCCGAAGCAGAGGCTCAGGGAATGGACACTACTGCTGCTTTTCATAAAGAATTGAATGAGTACCGTACTCAATTGGCCCGTCCTTATCTTACATTGAAAAATGTAAATGAAGATATCTTGAAAGAAGCTTACAAAAGAGCTCAGGTCTACAATGAGATAAGCGGACTTTTTATCGCATTTCCCGATATTAAGGAAAAAGGGGTTTATTCGATTACTCCTGCCGATACGTTAGAGACTTACAATAAGGCCATGGAGATCCGTAAACAAACCCTTAAGAAAGGCGCTGATTTCGAAAAGCTGGTTACCGAGTATTCCGACGATGAAAACAGCAAACAACTGGATCGTCCGGGTTTCCTGGGCTGGTATTCCAGTATGGATCTGGTTCCTTCATTGGAAATCCCTATTTACAATACGCCGGAAGGACAAATATCTATGCCTGTCCGTACTCCTCAGGGATACTACCTGCTAAAAGTACATAGAAAAAAAGCCAATCCGGGAGAAGTGCATGCGGCTCATATTCTGATTGCTTGCCCGGCCGACGCAGATACGGTTCAGGTTTCGGATGCCCAGAAGAAACTGGAAGAAATAAAAGAAAAACTGAAAGGCGGCGCTGAATTCAGTGAACTTGCCGAAGAATATTCCAGCGATCAGGGAACTGCTTCCCGGGGTGGCGATTTATCCTGGTTCGGGTATGGCAGAATGGTTCCGGAATTTAATGATAAAGTTTTTTCTATGACAGAGATAGGTTCTGTAAGTGAGCCTGTAAGATCCCGCTTCGGATTTCATATCATCAAATTGTTAGGCAAAAGGGATGCCGCGGAATACGATAAAGTAAAAGCGCAGATTCAAACGAAATTCGAACGTACCGGAAGTTATTACGAGGTCTTCAAACCGGAAATAGACCGGTTGAAAAAAGAACATAATTATTCTGTAAATACATCTGTGTATAACAACTTGTTGAATACTGCAAATTCTACGGTGCCGACAGACAGTACTTATATCTCCGGATTGCTGAGTGACAACCAGACTTTGATGTCGGTGGATGGCGCTACTTATACAGTAGCTGATTTTGCACAACATTTGAAAAACAATCCGCGTTCGTTCTTTAATTTATCTACGGAAATATTCCAGGATAAATACGACCAGTTTGTGTATGATCAACTTATGGCTGCAGAAGACCGCTCGCTGGAAAAGAAACATCCTGAGTTCAGAAACCTGATGCAGGAATATCGCGACGGTATCCTTTTGTTCGAAGTAAGCAATAAAGAAGTTTGGGAAAGAGCATCTGTAGATACTCTGGGACTTGCAGATTTCTTTGAGAAAAATAAGAATAAGTATGCATGGAGCGAACCTCATTGGAAAGGTTACGTAGTTCTTACCAAAGATTCGGAGAATAAAAAGAAAATGCAGAAAGAAGTTTCAAAAATGAAACCGGAAGCAGCGGTAAACTATTTGTTGGAAAATTATAAAGTAGGAGAGGTTTCTTATGTAAAAATAGAAAAAGGATTGTTTAAAAAAGGACAAAACGCTTTTGTGGATGAATCTGTTTTCAAATCAGGCAAAGCCGAATTTCCCGAAGAATATCAGGATTTCTTCCTGATTGGGAAATTGTTAAAAGACAAGCCTGAAAGTTATACCGATGTAAGAGGCCTTGTTATTACGGATTATCAGGATCATCTGGAAAAACAGTGGCTGGAGTCATTGAATGCCAAATATCCTGTAAAAATTAATAAAGAAGTTATTGATACACTTAAATGACAAACTTTAACTTTTTATGAGACTAATTTACACGTTAGTCATTGTATCTTTGTTAGCTGTTTCTTGTAAGAGGGAAACAGCTAATAATGTTGAAAGGGTAGTCAAAGTCGGAAACAAGTATTTGACCCGCGAGGAGTTAAATAATAACTTACCGGTTTATACTACTCCCGAAGACAGTATACTGGCTGCGGAACATTTCATAAGAACATGGATCAATGACAACTTACTCTATGAAGTTGCAGAGAAAAATATCGTGGATAAAGAAAATATAGACCTGTTGGTGGAGAATTACCGGAAATCGCTGGTTATTTATCAGTATCAGGAACAACTGGTAAACGAAAAACTGTCCAGGGAAATAAACAACGATGAAATTATTGAATACTACGAAAATAATAAAGATAAATTTCAGTTGGACCGTCCGTTGATCAAAGGCATATTCATAAAGATTCCGGTCGATGCACCACGAATAGAGCAGGTAAGGAGTTGGTATAAGTCGACTACGCCCGCTTCCATAGAGAAAATTGAGAAATACAGTGTGCAAAATGCAGCAAGCTACGATTATTTTATGGATAACTGGGTGGATTTCCTGGAGTTCATGGATAATTGGCCGGTGAATTATAGAAATGCATCGGATGTTATTCATAAGAATGCACATATCGAACAGAAAGACGACAATTATTACTATTTTCTGAATATCACCGATTTTCTGTTACCCGGAGATCAGGCTCCTTTCGAATACGCCCGGTCTACGGTAAAAGAAATATTGATCAATCAGAAGAAAATAGATTTTCTACGGCAAACAGAAGAAAACCTGTACAACAAAGCATTAAATAATGGTCAAATAGTTTTTTATAACGAATAAAATAATGAAGAAATTGTTCTCTTTAACAATATGCCTGTTGGTATTTGCTGGAATTATCCGCGCACAGGATAATGTAATTGATGAAGTAATCTGGGTCGTGGGTGATGATCCTATTCTCCGTTCGGAGGTAGAAGCTTTACGGCTCGAGATGCAATTCTACAACCAACGTATAACAGGCGATCCTTATTGTTATATTCCCGAACAACTCGCGATACAAAAACTCTATCTGCATCAGGCTAAATTGGATAGTGTGAGTGTACCGGAAAATCAGGTTTTTCAGATGGTGGAGTCTCAGTTGAATCACCAGATCAATATGGTAGGATCCAGAGAAAAACTGGAAGAGTACCGGGGAAAATCGGTAAATGCTATCCGGGAAGAAATGAGGCAGAGTGTGAGGGAAAGAGCTATGATTGAAACGGTTCAACAAAGCCTGGTGAAGAACCTTAAAGTTACTCCTGCCGAAATACGGACTTTTTACAACCGCATACCTAAAGACAGTTTGCCTTTTATTCCTGCAACCGTGGAAGTGGAAATTGTTACCCAGGAGCCGGAGATTGCCCTGGAAGAAATTGACGATATAAAAAGACGTTTACGGGAATTTACCGAACTGGCCAATAGCGGGCAACGTGAATTCTCTACTCTGGCACGTCTTTATTCCGAAGATGTCGAATCGGCGAAAAACGGAGGAGAACTTGGATTTACCGGAAGAGCCACTTTGGTTCCCGAATTTGCCGCTGCCGCATTTGAATTAAACGATCCTTCCAAAATATCCCGTATTGTAGAAACGGAATACGGATATCATATCATTCAGTTGGTAGAGAAAAGGGGAGATCGCATCAATGTGCGCCATATCCTGCTTAAACCGAAAGTAAGCCCTGCCGAATTACAGGCTACCACCGTAAGAATGGATTCTATACGGAATGAGATCGTGGAAGGAAAATTTACTTTCGAAGATGCGGCAACTTACATTTCCCACGATAAGAATACAAGAAACAATAAGGGGTTAATGGTAAATCAGAATTCTCAGAATTACACCGAACGCACCGGTACTTCCCGCTTCGAAATGGAAGAATTACCCCCTGAAATCGGTAAAGTCGTATACAATATGAAAGTAGGCGATATCTCCCAACCTTTTACTATGGTTAATTCTTCCCAGAAAGAAGTAGTGGCTATGGTTCGCTTAAAATCAAGGACAGAAGGACACAAAGCCAGCCTAAGCGATGACTATCAGGCCCTGAAAGCTATGGTAGAAGAAGAAAAACAGGAACAGATCCTGCAGGAGTGGCTGACAAATAAGATCAAAGATACGTATGTCCGTATAAACGATAACTGGAAAAATTGTGATTTCCAGCTTAAAGGGTGGTTAAGTGAATAGAATTCCGAAAACGGCTTTTTTCTGCCTGCTTTTCATACTATCCGCATTTCTGTATGGAATGCAGGGCAATCATTCTTCTTTTCAGCAGGAAGAGCCGAAAAAAATATACCTGTTGCACGCCGATTCTTCCCGGTATCTCAAAGAGAATAATCCCGATGTCCTGGTGCCTATGGGAAATGTTTCTTTCCGTCACGACAGTACTTATCTGTATTGCGACAGCGCTTATATTTATATCAACCAGAATTCCCTCGAAGCATTCAGTAATGTACGGATAGAACAGGGAGATACATTGTTTATTTATGGGGATTACCTTATTTACGACGGGAACCTGAATCTTGCAAAAATGCGGGAAAACGTCCGTATGGAGAACAACGAAGTTACCCTTTTTACGGATAGCTTCAATTACGACCGCAACATTAATATCGGTTATTATTTTGACGGTGGTATGCTGGTCGATTCTCTCAATGAACTGACTTCGGTGTACGGGCAATATTCCCCGGAAACCAAGATTGCCACTTTCAAAGAGGATGTAACTCTTGAAAATCCGCAGTTTGTCCTCAAGTCGGATACCTTAATGTATAGCACCGAAAATAAGATCGCTACTATTCTGGGTCCTACCGAAATAACTTCCGAAAATGGAATTATTCACTCCACGAAAGGCTGGTATGCCACCGAATCGGAAGAGTCTACCCTTTACGATCAGTCGACGGTGATATCCCAGGACGGAACGAAAACGATTTCAGCCGATACCTTATATTACGATCGGAATACGGGAATAGCGGAGGCTTTTTCCAATATGGTGATCAACGATACGGTAAGAAAAATTATCCTTATGGGTGATTACGGTTATTTCGATGATCTCAACGATTTTGCTTTTGCTACCGATTCGGCGCAGCTTATTGAATATTCTCAAATAGATTCTTTATTTCTGCATGCCGATACCTTGCAAATGAAAACTCTCGGACAGGAACGGGAAGTGAAAGCTTTTTACGGAGTCCGTTTTTTCCGTAAAGACTTACAAGGGGTATGCGATTCTCT
Source organism: Bacteroidales bacterium (assembly GCA_020860885.1). Classification (GTDB taxonomy): domain Bacteria; phylum Bacteroidota; class Bacteroidia; order Bacteroidales; family Azobacteroidaceae; genus Azobacteroides. The sequence continues at coordinate 3,732 of JAJBTS010000197.1, read as the reverse complement.
GCAATACAATACAGCAGACTCTATGTTGTACCTGCTGAGAAATCCGGTTCTATGGAATACCGGATACCAGATAACGGGAGATACGATCAAGGTTCTTCTGAACGACAGTACCATAAACCGGTTTTATGTACGGGAACGATCTTTCGCTTCGGAAGAAGTCAATGAAACTTATTTTAACCAGATGAAAGGAAAGTATATGACCGGATACTTTGAAGGCGGAGATCTCAGCCTGGTGGAAATCGAAGGGGGAACGGAATCTATCTATTATCCTATCGATGAAAAAAATATGGAATTTGTTGGGAGGAACAAAACGGAAAGTCCTTACATGAATATCTACGTAGCCAACAGGAAACCCGTAAAGATATGGTGGGGCCCGGAACCCGTCGCCGAAATGCTTCCTATTCCCGATCTGAATCCGGACCAGAAATTCCTGAAAGAATTTGTCGACTTTAATTACCTGCGCCCGGTAGACAGGTACGATATATTCCGTACCATAGAAATGAAAGAGGAAGACAAACCTGCTCCCCGAAGGCAAAGGACTCGAGTACAGTGAACAGTTATCAGTGAACAGTAAACAGTTAGTGCGTAGTGGTGTCGGGTATTAAGAGAAAAAGGAGGGACTATTCTTACCATTAAAAGTAAGGATGGTCCCTTTCCTTTTGATTCCTTCCGAAAAGGAATAATCCCTCAGGAAACGTATAGAAGGGCTTAACGAAAAATAGGGAATATTTCTTAGGAAATAATTTGTTTTTTATATTTCAATTAACTTTCTTTGTTAAATAATAGTAATAACTCAAATCTTATCTTCTTCTCTTTGTGAAATAACGTTTGAGCCTTACCAGAATATATTATTTATTAATCTTATTAATTGAAATGTTATGAAAAGAATCAAATTTTCCTTATGGTGCGTTTTCTTTTTTTGTTTTTCTTCAGCAGTTTTTAGTCAGCTTAAAGTTACTCCTCACGGTCATCTGGTAACAGATTATAATCTTATTTCCGGGAGCGGAGCCGGTCCGGGAATCTACATCGGCAAGCAGGAAAATCCTTCGCTTACCCCAGCTGAACGGTCGGAACTAGGCCAGTGGGGAATAGAAGAGTCTGACGGCGGATTGAATTTCTGGCGTCCTTACCCCAACACCAATTTTGGGAATTATTTCATCTTTATTGCAAAAAACGGAAATGTAGGGATAGGAAGGAATCCTTCTTATAAATTGGATGTAAACGGAAGTATCGCTATATCAGGACAACTGAAATTATCATCCGATGCCCGCCTGAAAAGAAACATACAGCCTTTATCGCTGGAGATAAATAAGATATACCGGTTGAATGCCAAGACGTATGAAAAGACACTCTTACCCGCAAATTCTTCGGAGCTGGATGCGAAAAAAGGGTTTCCTATGCAAAAAACGCTTCAGAAAGAATCGTATTCCCCTGAATTCGGATACCTCGCTCAGGAGTTGAAAGAGATCTATCCGGAACTCGTCGACCAGGATGCCGAAGGTTACTATACCATCAATTACATTGGTTTGATACCTGTCATTATTGAAGCATTGAAAGAACAAAAGAAAGAATTGGATGCTTTGAAAGCTGAAAATATGCTTTTCCCAAAAGAGAAGAGTCTTTCTCCGGCTCAGGCTGAAACTAAAATAACGACAGGAATCTCTTCCGGTATCGTAGAGAATTGCAGCCTGTACCAGAATACTCCCAATCCATTCACGGAAAAGACAGAGATCCGTTATTACATACCCGCTGGAGTAAAACAGGCCCTGATCTGCGTTTTCGATATGCAGGGAAAGATGCTCAATAAATGGAAGGTATCTCCGCAGGAACAGAGTTTAACTATCGAAGGATCTCAGCTGGAGGCGGGAATGTATCTGTATTCTCTCATTGTGGACGACTACGAAGTGGACACCAAAAGAATGATCTTAACGAAATAGCCATTCAATTGCATGAAAAAGATTTTACTACTAACAGTCTTCTTAACTCTCTTATCGGGATCTATAAAACCGGAAGATAAAGTTTTTCCGGAATCGGATGCGATCTGGAATGTGCATGTGCGTGATTATGCTTTTCATCAATATGTCTATGGGCTTTCGGGTGATACGATTATTAACAATAAAAAGTATAGCAAATTGTATTTGTTAAATGATACGATTTTGCCTGCTGCTCCGGATGATTATTATCTGGGAGGCCTTCGTGAAGAAAATAAACAGGTTTGGTTTTTAATCCATAACCATAAAAGTCCTCACTCTGAGATTTCCGAGTACATTTTGTACGATTTTTCCAAAGAAGAAGGTGATACTTTTATCCGGAATAATGTTTTGTATTTATATGGTAATTCATTTTTATATGTTGCCGGAATCATGGATGAAATGAGTACTACTGTAAATAAAGTAGAATATACATCTCTGGGTAGACAAATGCATGTTGATCATCCCACGTGGTTTTTTCAACCGAATGAAATTATTTGGGTCGAAGGTATTGGCAGCTTAAATGGTATTCTATGGGATTATTGGTCATTTCCTATGTCTGTTAGTGATGTAGAAACCAAACTTGCTTGTTTCAAGCAAGGTGATGAGGTAATTTATAATAATAATGAATACGGTAGTTGTTTTTGCGATACACCGGATGTCTCTATCGATTCACCATCTGCTCCTTCGGTGTTGGTATATACGGATGCACCAAGTCAATCCTTAGTAGTCATTTCCGGTAAATTGCCTCTTCGTATGGAAATCATCGGTTTGGATGGTAAATGCGTTAGGGAAGAAACGATTTCCCGACATCCGCATATTGTAAGTTATCGTGACTTAAATTATGGGTTATATCTTTATCGCCTGTGGGATGATAACAGGATCGTACAGACCGGAAAAGTGATGCTGAGATAAATATTAAAATACTACTATTAACTAAATAAATTGAATGTATGAAAAAGATTTTACTCCTAACAGTCTTCTTAACTCTCTTATCGGGATCTATAAAACCGGAAGATAAAGTTTTTCCGGAATCGGATGCGATCTGGAATGTGCATGTGCGTGACGGAGGATTTAGACAATGTATTTATGGTTTATCAGGAGATACCGTTATAGATAATAAAAGGTACAGTAAATTGTATTTGCTGAATGATACGATTCTCCCTGCCGGTCCGGATGATTTTTATTTGGGAGGCCTCCGGGAAGAAAATAAACAAGTATGGTTTTTAACCTGGGAACATAATAATCGGCTATCTCCTTTTTCTTATGAAGAATATATTTTATATGATTTTTCCAAAGAAGAGGGTGATACTTTTATCCGGAATAATGTATTGTGTTTCTCTAATAATACTAATTTGGAGATAGCCGATGTTTTTGATGAAATAACTACTAAAGTAAATAAAGTAGAGCACATTTCTCTTGGCAAACAAATGCATGTTGAGTTTTCTCCTAAATGGGGGGTGCAAACCAATAAGACAGTGTGGGTCGAAGGTATTGGCAGCTTGAATGGTATTCTATGGGATCATTGTATGTTTCCTATGTCTGTTATGGATGCCGAAACCAAACTGGCTTGTTTCAAACAGGGTGATGAAGTGATTTATAACAACAATGAATTCGGTAGTTGTTTTTGCGATACACCGGATGTTTCTATAGATTCCCCTTCTGTTCCTTCGGTGTTGGTATATGCGGATGCAACAAATCAATCCTTAGTAGTCATTTCCGGTAAACTCCCTCTTCGTATGGAAATCATCGGTTTGGATGG
>JAJBTS010000020.1 GCA_020860885.1 Bacteroidales bacterium | reverse complement strand
AATAGAAGATATTCAACAGCAAATCCATGAAAACAGTCCTCTTTCATATGCAAGAGGACTTGCCGGCATTGGTTGCGGTCGTGAATATTTGTCGCAGCATCATTTTATTCAGACGGAAACAGATGATATACTGGAAGAGTTGGATGGAATTATTTTCCGTTCTGTTATATATAAAGAATTCACGGATACATCTCTTCACACGGGAATTTGTGGATTGGGAAGATACCTCTTATTCCGCCTGTCCAATTCGGGGACAGACCCTGATAAAATAAAGACATTATCCAACACAATGTTATTAATTCATGTCATTGAAAAACTGGAACGTCTTTTATCAGAAAGTAAAAGGTTAACGCCAGATACACAGTTATTGCTTGCTCAGATCGATAAACTTCATATTTATCCGTCTAAGGTTAAAACATTACTTCTGAAATATAAGACAGAAGAACCGGATATAAACGAAGAGAGAAAAGATACAATGATCCCCTTCCCACATTCGGAATATTTATTTTCTACTGAAAACAGTTCATTAGGAATACATAACGGATATGCGGCTATCGGACTCGGCATCATAGAACAAATAAATAGCCAGCATAAAACATGGAGAGAACTCATATGAATCCAACCAATAAATTAACAAATGTAAGTTTTGTTATTCCTGTCAGGATTGACTCCTATGAGCGCAGCAGAAACCTGGATCTGTTAATAGAGTTTATTACCTCCCATTTTGACTCTCCTGTTTATATTGCAGAAGGAGATTCAGAACAAAAATATACAGTTAAAAATCCATCCGGACAAATTACATATCATTTTATAGAAGACAGGAATCCGGTATTCCAACATACGCTTTATCTTAATTACCTCTATCAACAGGTAAAGACTCCTATTACAGCAGGATGGGATACGGACGCACTGGTTTTCCCTCAACAAATCATAGATGTAGTAAAACAGATAGAAATAGGAAAAGCGGTCATGGGCCTACCTTACAATGGATCCATGTACGGAACAGAGCCACACCATATATCTCTATATGAAGAGAATAAAGATATAGATATCTTCAAACAAAACACTCCTTATATGTTTCCGATGTATGGAAGTTTATCTTCAGGGGGAGCCTTTATAGTCAGTACTGAGAAGTATCTACAGGCAGGTGGAGATAATGAACATTTTTTAGGATGGGGGCCGGAAGATATGGAACGGGTAAAAAGAATGGAAATTGTCTATCCGGAATATCCCATTTACCGGGCTGCCGGTAGTTTATTTCATCTCTGGCATCCAAGGTTTTTAAACTCCGGATATGCCGACGAGACCTATGAAAAAACAGGTAGAAAAGAATATCTGAAAATATGCAGTATGGAAACCGGAGAGCTAAAAAAATACATAGACACCTGGCCATGGAAAGCAAAATGGTCCACCATATAAACCAATGAAAATAAAACACTCCGGGAAACCGGAATAAATAGGAATAAGATGTTAGAACGGATTGTACATCATCTGATTATGCACACCAGTATATTTCCGGAATTAGGATTATATCATGGGAAAATGGGTATTGTACTCTTCTTCGCTCATTATGGCAGATATACTGGAAACCCCTTATATGATGAGTTCGCCGGGGAATTATTAGATGATATTTTTGAAGAGATGGATGAAAGTGTACCCATAAACTTTGAATATGGTTTATGTGGGATCGGATGGGGAATTTGCTACCTGCTGCAACATGGATTCATGGAGGGAGATGGAGATGAGATCCTATATGAAATGGATAAAAAAATAATGGAAAGGGATATTCGACGGGTAGAAGACCCTGGTATCCGCTCCGGATTAAAAGGAATATCATACTACATTCATAAACGGACCCAAATTGCCCGTCAGGAAAACTTACCCTTTACTCCTGAATATTTACAGGAATGGAATAACAGGATCAGTCAGGAAATCAATATTCCCGCTGACCGGGAAATTTTAGCTAAAATCTATGGAGCAGCTCCAATAGGAAACCTGACAGAATGGAAATTAGGGATTGAATGTGGATGTGCAGGATATGGTCTTAAGTGTATTTTATAATGAAAACAAATATATATTTATTCACGAATCAGGATCAGAGCTCTGAGTACGGAAGAGGGACCTACTTCCGGCAAATGATCGAATGTTTCAATAAAAATGAAACTATTTCATTACATATCGTTCAACTTTTTACGGATGAGAGTGAATTTAAAATTATTCAGCAGGAAAACGTAGAGATAATCACTTTTCCGATCCGGTATGTTCCTTTTCAGTCCATAGAAAGATATTATCGTAATAGTTGGTATATTCTGAAAAAATATATCCGGACACAAGAAGAAGAGCAGCTAATATTTCACCTTAACTTCGTTTATCAATATCAATTGGTTAAATATATGAGAAAGGATTTTCCTGGCTGTAAAGTGTTTTTCACTCTGCACTTTCAACAGTGGACGTCTACTTTATCCGGAGATGATATTTCTTATAAAAAAATAATCCGGGAAAGTTCTTCTCTATCTCTTTCCCCTATAGAACAGGAAATATATAATCATTTTCTCTTTGAAAAAAGGGTATTGGAAGGAGTGGATAAAACAATTTGTCTATCCCGGTTTACAGAAAATCTATTAAAAGAAATCTATGGCTTACCGAAAGAATATATTCAATTTATTCCGAAGTGTTTAGCAAAT
>JAJBTS010000186.1 GCA_020860885.1 Bacteroidales bacterium | reverse complement strand
GTTTTAGCCGGGCTAAAACCGGGGAGATAATAATGGCGGTAAACCGGTTGCCTACCATGTTTACATGCGGTCATGAAGATTTGTTCCGGTTTACTTCCTACCGGTGGATGCATTTGATGCGGGAATTACCTCTGGACCATCCTTTTGATAATTTCAGGCTTCCTCAGAATATAACATCTCCCAGCAAAGTTTTATTTGAATATTCTAAAATTGTTAAAAATGCGGTTTTTATCTTTGATGAGAATCTTTACCTGAATATGATTAAAGATATTCAATATTTCTATAAAAGGAAATTAATATCGGAAGATGATTTATTATCCTTAAAAGAAAGCTTAATTTCCATAATAGATTGGGGGAAAGGTATCATGTTAAACGATCAATTGGATAGTTCAAACAGTTTTTACTTATCCACACTAAACCTGAACTCCAATACGATTTATTTTAGATACGACGATATAGAAGAAACAGATATCTGGAGCTTTTCACCCAATCCAATCTATATAAAAGATCCGGTTTCGTGTTCCGTCCATAGGAAATGGCTCCATTCATTAAGACGTTATTCCGCTTTAATATCAGGGGCTAATGAGAATATTTTCTATGATTTTATGAATAAGCAGTACGACTATGTCAGGAATATAGATAAGATATTTCTTTAATCGGATACAGGTATCCAAACGTAATCCATCCTCGCTATTCTGACGTAGCCTGTATTGCTTAATTGCTCTTTTTTAGTTTAAGGTAATAGAAATTCCATTATAAAAATCAAGGATCTTTATTCTGAAAATGTAATCGTATTTGGCTCTCAGTTGTTCTGACTGACTGACCATTAGTTTATTTTTAATTTCATTGAATTCAAAAACGGTAGACCTTCCGACCTCATATCGTTGTTGTGCCTGCTGGAAAGATTCCTGACTTGCAGATATTGCTTTATTGGAGGCCAGATATTTTTCCCGGGCATTACTGGCATTTACATAAGCGGTTTGGATTTCTTTATGAAGATTTTTCTTGGTATCTTCCAGGATAAGCTGCTGGTTCTGGTAATTGATCTTCGCATTCCTCACCTGGTTCCTTACCGAGAAGCGGTTAAAAATAGGGATATTTAAGCTTAAACCGATGTATTTGCCGGCATTATTTTTTAACTGGTTCCTAAAAGGACGGTTCGTGTCGGAATTGTAAAGATAAAAATAGTTCGTTCCATAACTTAAATTCAGTGTTAAAGAAGGCCAATAGCCGGATTCAGCTATTTTAACCGATTTTCCCGCACTTTCTACCCTGTATTGAGAACTTTTTATAGAGGGTTTGGTATTTAGGGCATTATTAAGAATAGCAACGGGAGATTCTATAAAATCGTTTTCGATTTGAATATTTTTCATCTCAGGCTCATAGATATCAAATTCCAAGGGTTTTTCAAGTTCCATGTACTGGGCTAATTCCAGTAATGATAATATCAAATTGTTTTTCGCTTCTACCACAGATACTTTATCGCTGGCTATTTGGGCCTCTATATCGGTTAGTTGGGAATGTGGAACTTTGCCCGCGTTGACCAGGCTTTTCGTCCGGTCCAACTGCATGTTGCTTAAGTTTTCCCGTTCCTGACTGATTTTTAGAAATTCTTTATTAAACAGAACCTGCAAAAACAGAGAAGTAATATTTAAGGCTAGATCTTCTTCTGCAGCCTCCATATTATAAACAGCAGCCTTTAGATCGAGCTTGTTTTTCTTTACCTGATTTGGGATCTGGAAACCGGTAAAAAGGGGAACCGAGCTGGAGATAGAAAAGCTATTGCTGGATTGCGTACGGTTCTCATACATACCGTTTGCTGTTTGCGTACGTCCGAAATTCCAGTTTTGTCCGGCCGATGCATTCAGATTCGGTAAACGGTTCATCTGTGCCGTATGTACTGCTACTTCCGCACTTTCCTTTTGCAGTTCGGTTTGTTTAATAACAATGTTTTGAGAGATTGCATACTCAATGCATTCTTCCAGGGTCCATTTTCTCTGCGCTTGTGCAGTAAATATACAAGCGCATACCATTGTGTATATCAATATAGTTTTTTTCATTGTTTTATAGTAATAAGCAATTACTCCATTGTAAATCAATTTCTTTTTCCCAGGACATCATAGCAAGAAAAAGTCCCGGAAAACCATAAAATAAAGAAGAATCCTCAAAGAATTCATTATGCTCATTTCTTTCCAGAAAGGAATTGTATTGTTTCTCAAATAAATCTTTTGCTAATGATTTCCAATTATCAGTGACATTCAGAAAGCATTTATCTTGAGTTAATTCATAAATTTTATTGTATATCAATGCATTGGAAACATAGCCATGACATAAAACCAGGCTATCATGAAAATAATCCTCTCTTTTAATAGTTTTATGCAATATGGTTAATGAAAGTTCTTTGTATTCTTTTATATCGAGTAATATTCCTGTTTTTAATAAAGCATAAGCCGTTGTTAAATCTCCATAACACCAACTGATATAGCTTCTCATCCATTCCTTTCCTTCTACGATTTTAGATGGGAAAGAACATTCATCAAAATCGGTTCGTTGAAAACTCAATAATAATTTTGCAAGTTTCAGAATTTGATCATCCACATTGAGAATATTTTTTTCTTTTATCAAGAGTAATAATAATAAGATGCCAGTTATTCCATGAGGTACTCCTAAATTGATTTCTGTAACCCATT
>JAJBTS010000362.1 GCA_020860885.1 Bacteroidales bacterium | reverse complement strand
TTTAAATGCTTATCATTAAATCATACCAAAATACTGAATCGCTGCCGTAATCGGTCCCACCTGAGAATCGATGGCATATTCATATAAATTCTCAGCATCTGATATATTCCATGGTCTTAAAATCAACCTTTCTGTTTCTAAGATCATCTTTTCCTCCAGAATATTAATTTCCGTTTCAAATGAGTCCAGTTGCTTTAAAGTATATCCAAACAACTTCTTTATAGCAACAAAAAGCAAAAACAGAATCATATTCAAACACTTTGAAAGGCAGACTTTTTGAACAAGTGTCGGATGTGTGTTCCCCGACGAAGAACCCAAACCACGATTCGTGACTTCATTCATGACCTGATAATTTTTCGGCAGAAAAAAACAGAGGTATTTCAAGGCAAAAAAAGACCGGAAAGCAAGTAAAATCAAGCTTTCCGGTGCCCCTGCCAGCTCGGAAAGATCCACCGGACCTTCCCTGCGCATCCGTGGGGAAAGGAATCGATGCGACAGGATTTGAACCTGCGACCTCTGCGTCCCGAACGGATGTTTACATGAACTAAGCTCATTTAAGCAACGTTTTCAGGCATTATTTGCTGTTATTTAGTACCTGCTAACAGGAGATTCCGTCACAAAAACGACAAAATATTCGTGATAAATTCGTAATTCGTGACAGAATTCGTGACGATTTTAAGCACCGTCAATGCTATATTTTTCCACTCCCTCATCTACTGACTCATACATTCGTCTACTCATTCATCCACTAACTTGTCTATTCGTCCACTAATTCATCCACTAATTTATCCATTCGTCCACTGATTCATCCACCCCTAAATAATGCCCTGTAGCCATGAACAAAACTACACACATGCTGTATTTATTCGACTTTGCGAGGCATGGCAAACCCAGCATTCAAATCATGTATAATTTTATCTGTGCCTACACTTGGCATAATTTCCTGTCTCCTGTTTCCATTCACAGTATCCAGATATCCTATTTTTGTCGTCGCTTTCACTCAAGCAGTTTCCAATATCCCTTAGTCGCCGAACCAATGCGCTCTATAACCTTCTTATCCTTAAGTTTTTTCAGCCTCTCCGAAACGGTCTTCCTGCTAACAGATAATTTTTCAGCCAACTCTGCATAGGTATAACCAGGGTCTTCCTGCAGTAATTCAATCACCTGCATTTCCTTCTCAGTCACCTTCTCAGTCACCCTCTCAGTCACCCTCTCAGTCACCCCGCCCGGTCTGCGAACAATCTGATCTTCTGAGGCTGTGAATTTTACCATAATATCCCCTGGATTTATAGTAAATTCAGGCGGTGGGCAACCATTTTCGGAACAAGCATCACAGATCTTTTCTATACCTCTGCCCCAGCTTTCTATAAACCCTGCCAGATAAAAAGCATATGCAATATTAGGATTAAAAGGCTTTGATGCATGCTTGCTCATAAGATTCTCAACTGTCCAGTTCTCCGGCAGGCATCCACAATTGGCAATATACATTTTGTCCTCATATATGCTAATCTGAATCGGGACTCCATAATTATACTGAGAATGGCATAAGGCATTTAAAAGCGTTTCCCTCAATGCCGCCTCCGGCACGAAATATTTCTCCTGTCTTTGCATGCCCACATAGGTAATTTTGGCTCTCATATATTTCAGGTATATAACTTCTACGATTTTATCAACCATCTCTATTAACGAACCCCTAATTTCATCCTGAAAAACAAGTTCTGAATCTGATTCAAAATATCCTATTTTCACAAATGCACCCAACTGCCACTTCTCAGGATCTTTTGCAAATAACATCATTGCTGCGTTTGTCAGATATTCTCCTGATTTTAAATGCAGTTTCTCCAATAAAACTTCTTTCGATTCATCTAACAGCTCCGGATTGATGCGTCCCTTTTGGGAAGCTAATAATTTAAATTTATCTACTACTGCGTCATCTACATCGGACATATTAAATGCTGGCAATGGCATACTATCCCACGTTGCTCCTCGTTTACCATTCAGGAAATTTTCCAGAGCCGGGCCTTTCAATACCTGCTTTGTGCTCCCACTGCGATAATGATAGACGCCCTTATAGGTAATGCCGGTCGAATATGCAGGCACAATAATCTCAATATATTCCTTATCATCCTCCGTCAGTAAATTAACATCAGCAACAACACCTAACGATTGTGTAATCTTATTCGGTATATCTTCCAACAGTTTCTTACTATCTGCCACACCAATAATTTTTCCGGAGTCGTCACAGCCAATATATATTTTTCCGCCTTGCGCATTGGCGAACCCGCATATCCATTTCAAATATTCATCCCGCCATGATTCTTTCCATTCAATGTTCTGGCTCTCTGCCATAAAACATCCTCCATTCTCATTATTGATTGATACGAGGATCTTATATTTCGTCCCGTTGCAATCTGTCTGCACTTTCTCATGTCTAACATCTATGCAACTTCTTTATATTGCATATAAACATACTCATAAATTCGTCGCCGATATTCTGAAATACGGAATTCATCATAACACTCCGGCAGTTCTTCCCAAAGAATATCCCGTATTAAATTATCTACCGTAGCTTTTGTTTCCTGCTTATCAGTCCAATGATCTAACTCAGCGATCTTTGCTTTTATTTTTGCCAACAGATCAACGGCTACCTCCCTATTGTGTCAAGCATAAAATGCTTGATTTTTCAATGTTTTTTCAGTAT
>JAJBTS010000367.1 GCA_020860885.1 Bacteroidales bacterium | reverse complement strand
CTTCACTGTTTAATAGTTAATTAAAATTAGAAGAAACTTTAACAAATATCTAAAATTGTAATTAACTATGTTAAAAAGATGTTGTTTTATTCCGCTGCTTGTTCTTTTTATAGCTTGTACCAATGAGCTTGACTATGATATGCCAACGAACAATGCAAACACTGAAAAAGCCAATGTTACTGTTGGATTATCTTTAGATCTTCTATCCGACCTACAGTACGATCCGATGTTAAAATCCGGCAATTCGGTATCCGCCGACGAACCTACTATAAAAACGGCAATCAATAGAAATTTTCAATGTCTTGTATTAAAGCAAGTCAATAATTTATGGATTGTAGATACCCTTTTTATTGCTTCTTTCCAGGGTATCACTGATAGAGGAATCAGCTATTCTGTAATTGATCAATTACCTGAGCATAAAATAGACCTGACTTTGAGGCCAGGTCATTACAGAATGACAGTCGTTCTGAATTCATCTATATTACCCAGAAACGGCCAGATTACTCCGGGAAAAATAGTTAATGACGGATCTTCAGATGAATGGCCTATGCTATTTTCCTATCCGGGCCAAGCCTTATATAAACAATGGGGCGATGAATTAAATTTATCTTATGAAATCTTTTCCGGAATGGAGGAATTCGACGTCATTAAACAGACAGAATTAAGCGATGCACCCATTTCGCCTGTACAGGTTACTATTCCTATGACAAGAAAAGTAGGGAAACTTAGATTTGCTATTAAAGATGAACCGGAAGAAACGGAAAGGATTAATCAACTATTAGATCCTAATGATAAATATTCCTTAGAAAGAAACACCGCTCACTGGACAAGGTATCGGTTGAAAGCTGTAAACGGAAGCGTTTTCCCCAGCGGACTAAACGTTTTGGACGAGGCTTATTACAATCCGGATCCGGCACAGCAATTAACAGAAATAGCAGGACTCGATGCTTCTATAGGAAAATTAGTTACGAGTCCTGTAAATAACGCTGAATATGTGATTGCCACAGAATACGGATCAAGCTGTATAGGAGTTTATTTCTTCACGGACCGAAACAATCCCAATCCGATAGATATAGAGATCACTACTGACTTTGTCAGTACCGGATCTTCCTTCGGTGGAAATAAATTCGTATTGGATAATCCTGTCTATTCACAAATTAAACACAATCAAATTACCGGAGTAGTATTCGGTATTACGGAAGAGATCGGAAGAGATCAGGATGGAATGAACGTCATTAAATTGAGGACAATAGACGAAGACATCAGTCAGCTATTTTCGCCTTACTTAGAATGGGAATTCCGTTAATAACCATCTCTTAACGGTTTTTCAAAAACAAAATGTAAAATTGAATGTTATAAATGCAACAATATATTTTTGAATATTTTATATAGAAACACTTCGGAACAACTTTAACAAATATAAAATCTCTGGAACCAAACCAACCAAAAGAGTTTAATTTTTGTCAACGTTTTACCAAACCGAACTTTTAACAAAACCAATTAAAATAAAGAGTGTATTAAATTTTTATTAATCAAAAAATTAAACAGATGAACACATTAAGAAAATTTAGTTTAGTAATTTTAGCGGGATTATTTATTACCGCATGCCAAAACGACGACGAGCTAACAGACAGCCAAGGCCAACTAACCGCGGGAGACAGGACAGAAGTAACTTTTGAAGTGGATGCAAACATCATCAGTCCGGAAGGTTCTGTTCTTAGAGCATCCAATGCAATCACTCCAGGTTATACTGCTGACGGATTTAGTATCTATGCATTTAGAAACAATGGAACGGACTACGTTTATTCGGAAACCGTTACTTTGACAAATCCGGTTGTGGCTGAAGAAGGAAAAAAACTTACCGGAAAAGCTAATTTATTGGTAGGTGATTACAAATTTGTGGGTGCATACGGATTGAACAATGCGCCAAATGGTACTTACAATTTACCGACATGGAGCAGCCAACCGCTAACCAACAATTTACTGATCAATTATCCTGGAACGCAGAACGTAACTGAGTTATTCCTACAAACAGATGTTAATGCATCTAGTTTGCCGAATTATGATTTTACGAACGGTGCTACCGAAAGTGTAAGTATTACTTTAAAAAGAGCTGTATCTCGCGTAGACGTTATGTTTATAAGCGCTGATAAAAATCCTGACGGAACTTATACTGAAAAACCGTATACCGGTGCAAGCAACATTTTCAACGATTTCGAGTTACAAGCTTTGCAACTTAGAATGAGAGGACTAAATAATGCAATGAACTTCTTTGGAGTGAACGCTACTACAACGCAGGTAGATCAAAATATTAATTTGAGTAATTTTGCTAATTCTGTAGTAGTTGGTAGTGGACAAGAAACAATCATCGGCGAGGGTTACACCCGTTTTGACAATGTTCAGTCCGCTGATATTATCCAAGGCGCTGCTCACGTATTCGGATCTTATTTCTTTCCAAATAATGATGCTACCAAAACAACTGAGCTAGACATTTATATCAGTTCAACAAACGGACTTGAAAGAACAATTCCTATCAGCATAGATGATGATCATAAATTACCTTTGGAACGTAATAAAGTTACTTTAGTAAAAGTATATGTATTAAATGATAATCACGTATTCAGTACAACTGTAGACTTTGCAGTTGAAATCGATACCGTATGGGAAGATCCAAACGAAGTATCCGGAGAAATTAAATAATATCATATCAACACAATAGATA
>JAJBTS010000087.1 GCA_020860885.1 Bacteroidales bacterium | reverse complement strand
CATTTAACATGGTGTGCATCGAAAGAGATAGCAAAATCTTTGATTGCTAAAATAGATTCCATTGTTGACATAAATGCAAACATAATATTGACGGGAGATTTTAATTATAATCAAACCTCTCTTGGATATGCCGAAATGGTAAAAAAGTATCAGGATGCATATGATATAGCTCAGCTTCGTTTGGCTACAAACGGAACTACAAACGACATGGGAAGAGACTACGTAAGACAAGAACGTGTTGATCATATTTTTGTTACAGATAATTTTATTGTAGATAAGCATGCTATTATTACCGATATTTATTATTATACCGATTCTGTTCGGTTTCCATCCGATCATTATCCCGTAATGTCTGTATTAAGACCGAAAAATTCAACAGTTACAAATGACAATCGCAATAAAATAAAAGCCTGTTCTTATAATATAGGAGGAAGTACTACAACCGGTCCCGATAGCTGGCAAAATAGGCTCTCATTAATATACAAATCCATTTTAATCCAAAATGTAGACATAATAGGTATTCAGAAAACAAATCTTTCCCAATTGAATCAATTAAAAGATAGCTTGAATTATAATAACAGTGTTAACTATCGTACAATTGGATCAAATATTAATACCTCTATCTTATACAATAATAAAAAATATGAGGTATGTACGAACAATGGAACTCCGGCGACAGGAATTTTCAGTTTAACATCCAACGTCAGGGATCAAACCAATATATGTACTTGGGTAAAAATGAAAGATATATCCAATTCTTTTGAATTTTATGTATTTAATGCCCGATTGGATAATAATAGTATAACAAACCAGGATTATTGTATTTCCACACTAACAGAAAAAATATCCGAGATAGCCGAATTTTGGCCTGCATTTCTTACTGGGACATTTTCATTTGATCATTCCATTTCCTATTACGCCAGATTAAATAGTTCCTGTATCGTGAAAGATAGTTATTGGCTTTCTCCTGTAAAGTATAACTCTGATAGAACTATTAACGATAATTATCTAACGGATATGAATAACTCTAAAAGAAAAGATTTTGTGTTTATTTCCCCTCATTTTATTCCAATCCGACATGGGTCTCCAACTACTTTATATTGGACCAAGCCAGATAATATTCCATCTCAGGAATTTTTAAATACATTAGATATGAACCAGGCCAGAGAGGATATTTATAATCCTACTCCATATATCAATGTTACCCCGAGATTTTCATCGGATCATTTTCCCGTAATAGTAGAATTGGAATACTATAACTGTAATTAAAAAATAAATGAAGTTTTATGATGAAAAAGATACCTCTTTTTGTATTTACATCTACTATACAATTTATATTATCGTATTTTTGAGAGTTTATTCTACGTAAGTTGACTGCTCTATTTTAATATAAACGATAGCATTTTTAGCTGTTTCATCTGTTACTGTTTGTGTGTTTACAATGCCTCCTCCCATTGTAAAAGTAAGTGTATAAACTGTTCTTGTTATTTCCGTACTTTCCCGGACTGTTTCCATCCATCTGTACATCCTCGATTCCGGTATTCCTCCCGCCAATACATTCGAGTTATACCAGGCAATACTGTAAAAGGAATTGGATAAAGTAGTTGTTGGGGCCAATATTTTCCAGTTTGCATCTCCTGAAGCGTCGTCTATTCCGGCATAAGTCCCTCCCCAATTATTGTTGGATGTGAGTGGAACTGTAGTTGTATAGGAATTACGTAAAATCACTCCCGCTCCGTAGATAATTTCAGCTACCCAGAAAATGGATCTGTTTTCTACCATATTATTCGGCCGTAACTGCAGATCGATCTGATCAAATATCTGAATACCCGGATACGAAGTTCCATTGCCTCCATAAGCGGAATAATTCACTCCACCTTGTGGAACAAATGCCCTGAGAGACCATCTGCCATCGGGGTAGTTGCTAATTGTCCCCAACCGGGAACATTGTTCTCTTCCGTATAAATCAAAGGCCCCAGCACAGTAACGGATTCTGTAGTTGCTAATCCGTTATTATTTTTTCCTAACTCAAAAGAACAGTTTATATTCTCATTACCTTCAGCAGGAAATGAAATTTCAAATCGGGCTACATTCGGAGAACTACTTGTTGGTATTCCCCATACACGATATACCAATTCTCCATGGCCATAAGGTAAAGTCCCCTCTTGTAACTGAGCTTGTAACCCCTGCACAAGACCTTCTCCCGTGCTTGCATCAATTACAGGTCCTTGTGGATAAAAAGCTCCGTTTCCTCCTGTATAGGGGATATATACGTAGGTACTGAATTCGACACCCTGCGTTAAATTTTCTCTTTCCGCTTTTATTCTATTACAGACTAAAGAATCTATTATTGGATCAGAAGAAGAACTAACCAACAAAGACCATTCTTCTCCATCCCAAAAATATAATCCTTCAGATAAGGCTTCATCTCCTCCCATATTATATACCATCAATCCTCTATGTGAAGCATTTAAAGATGCTTTTTTCTCAGGACTGTTATATTCTTCCGCTTCTCCGGAAGAAGGATTGGTCGGATCAGTCAGAAACATAGGATAAAGTTGATCTCTTACTGTTAGAATTACACGAGGTAGAGCCATACCTTTACTCGCATTTGCATTACCTTCGGAAATAAGATCTTCGATCGTTTTTAATTGTAATAAAGCGCCTGATACCGGAGCTTCTCCCATTCCAATAGTTACCTGGGCTTTTAATAAATATACTTTTGAAAATATCAATAATAC
>JAJBTS010000418.1 GCA_020860885.1 Bacteroidales bacterium | reverse complement strand
CCCGTATATTGTTTATATACGATTGTAATTTAGCCAACGCTGCGGTATCGCTCTGTGAGAACAAATAGAAAAACGGGCCAAATAATAATAAAAAAAATACAACAGTCCTTTTCATGATAAAAAGATTAATGAGTTAAGATACGAATAGTTCTACAAAATTGAAATAAAATAAGTTATATTAACACCCAAACGAAGAAAAAGAAAATGGCTGATTTTTTCATCTAAAAGGAACCTTCTAAAAACAGCACTAATTTCCAGCACTGTTTTTTAAGGCAAGTTTAGTTGCATAAACGGAAGAATTCAGAGACTTTTGTATGCTCGTAATAAGGGCATTAGAACATTCTTATTAATTAATTAAAAATGGATTATAAATAAAAGAGCAAATCAAGAAAGAATGCTGAGATTAACATTCATTCCTTTGGCTATAGCTATCAACGTTGCTTTGGGAGCCATAGTGAAAGCTCTGAACATGCCTTTGTACATAGACAGCATAGGAACCATTCTGGCAACTCTTTTATTCGGCTGGAAAAAAGGTGCCATTGTGGGTGTACTTGGTTTTGTAATTTTAACTATATTCAACCATCCTTTTGCAGTCTATTTCTCATTGACTCAGGTTATAATTGCATTGTATATCGACTACGCCGGCAGAAAAGGATGGTTTAAAAATGCTTTAAGCACTATCGGTACCGGGGTAATCTTAGGTGTAATCACAGCCATCGCTTCAGCTCCGGTGAACATTCTCGTTTTTGAAGGAGCAACCGGAAACGGAGCGGCTCTGCTGACTTCTTTCTTTGTACAATTAGGCAATCAGGTGGTACAATCTATATTTTTTGCTGGATTCTCTATTGAACCTTTTGATAAAATTATTCAATGCCTCATAACTTATTTCGTATTAAGAAGCATACCTGATAATCTTTTGGAAAAATTCCCTTCAAAAAGCCTTCGGGCAAATAATTTTATAAGTAATGGAAATTAACAGATTGTACATTAACCCCTATATCCGATTACTTTTCTTACTCTTTACTATTATAGGGGTATTGCTTATTAATAACATATTTGCTTATCTAACTTATTATTTTTTACTGATTTTACCTGTATTCTATTACAGCGGACAAATAAAAAAACACGTTCAATTGCTTTTATTCGGAATGATTCCCGTTTTTTTGTCATTCATACTTCTTTATATCATAGTTTTGAACGGAAAAGATGGTGGGTGGGATTTTATTTTTCTCCGGACAGTTAAATTAATCATCATAACGTCTGCAATACAATTGACATTACTCATACCGTCTTCTTTTATGACAACTACTTTAAAAAAATGGAAAATAAAAGGAGAAGCCCTTATCACAGTATTGGGTGCTTTTACTGTATGGACCGATGTCAGCAACAGGGCTCAAAAGATACTTACGGCCCGATTCTCCCGTGGATTCATCCGGGAAAGAACAGTCATCCAAAAAATCAAACAATTTCCATTCGTATTGATACCATTGGTAATAGGGGTGTTGAGAACCTCCACAGAAAGAGCGGAATCCTGGGAACAAAAAGATATCATTTATCTGATGGAAATAAACGAAAGTGATTCAATTAAAACCTCTTTATTCCTGAATGTCTTTCTTTTGGCAGCGTCGTGCACATGGCTTATAATAAGTATTTATTTTTTTATTTATAACTAATTAAATTCTGATGAAAGAAAAAGACTCAAGAAATCCCTTATTCATTATTCCCGGAGAGAATTTTTCCGGAAGATCTGAATTTCTGAAGTCTTTAGTAAGTCATAATGATGATAAGCCTTATTCCTTTTTATATTTAGGAGAGCTTCCATCGAATTATATTACCGGAATTTTTCCGACTGTAACAGATGAAATCAATCTGCATCGTTCAAAGGCTACAAATTCAACCAGTGAAAAAGTAGACAAACTTTTTGCTACCTATAAATTCGATAAGCATCTGGCAAAAAATCCATTTACTTTAAGCGGAGGAGAACAAGTTATTCTTGCTATCCTGAATAGTTTACTGTTGGAGCCATCGACTCTTGCGATCGATATTACATTAGAGCAATTAAGCAATGAATGGAGGGAACCTCTTCTGAATGCTATTCAGCAAGGTATGTTTAATAATTCCGATATTTATCTGGCCGACAACCGGATGAACGAATACGAATTAAACAACTACTCTGTTTTACAACCGACTTTAAAAGAACAAAATCATAAATGGAAGTTTCTTCCGGCTTCAATGGATTATTCCCTGGAAAAAGAAGAAACAGCCGCAGTTATTCAACTGAAAGATCTTTCTTTCTCCTATCAAAAAAACGATAGTATACTTGAAAAGATCAATCTTGAACTTCAACCCAGAGAAATTTATCATTTGAAAGGCCCTAACGGTGTAGGAAAATCTACGTTTGCTAAAATCCTTACCGGTATCCTGCAAATTAATAAAAAACAACTATGGGTAGATGGAAAGGAATTTAACTCTTATAAGTACCCGGGAAAGCTGGTGGGTTATAGTTTCCAAAATCCGGACGAACAATTATTTTCCTCTTCGGTGGAAAAAGAAGTCTTACGACCTCTTAAAAATGAAACAGAAGAATATTCCAAAAGAAGAGAAAAGTTTATCCGAATGTTCGGATTGGAAAATATACGAAAAGCACACCCGGCAGAACTTCCTTTTGCTATGAGAAAACGGATAGCTTTAGCAGCTACTCTGGCAATGGACAGGCCCTGGTATATCTTAGATGAGCCAACCTTAGGTC
>JAJBTS010000411.1 GCA_020860885.1 Bacteroidales bacterium | reverse complement strand
CAATAAACTATCAATAATTTTAGATATCTATCCATTTGATCAATTGCATTCTATAAAATGCTCAATGGTATTAGTGAAAAAATAAAAACGGCCTCTCTCTGAAGAAAAGCCGTTTTTGAATGACAATCCTATTATATCCATTTTACACAAGGAAAATCCATTCGATGCGACATGTCGGGATGTTTAGGAAATATGCGATAGGAATAGCAAAAACCACCTGACTGTTTCATTACATATTCATGATGAAAATAAAGTTTAGATCCATCCTTTTTAACAAAAGAAATTTCTTCCGAAGAATAATAAACATATTCATTCTTTATAATATCATGCCAGGTAAGTACTAAATCGACTCCAAGGTCTCCAATCATTTGTTTTTTGTCTAATACTATATCTATTTTTACCACTTCTCCTTCCATTAATAAAGGGGATTGTAATACCTCATTATTATCTTTGTCTGTAATAGTAATAGATTCTACAATTATATTATCCCAATTAGCAACGGTATTACTTTTCCATGCAGCAAGTTCTTTTGCCTTCTCATAATCCTTCTCTTTAAGCATAGCTAACCTCACCGTAAGTGGATTATAATACTTTTGAATGTAATCATCCATCATCCTTTTAGTTGTATACTCCGGTGCAATTTTAGATATGGAATTTTTAATATACTTAATCCATTTAGGAGAAAGACCTTCTTTATTTCTTTCATAGTAAATAGGAAGGATTTCATACTCAAAAGCAAAATATATAAGTATAGCATCTACCTCATCCTGATATGCAGAATTCGTATAGGTAATTTCATCCGATAAATACCATCCTGCATTTTCCCTGTAACCTTCATACCACCATCCATCGAGTACAGAGAAATTTAAGACTCCATTCATAAGAGCTTTTTCTCCGGATGTTCCTGAAGCTTCCTGCAAACGTGTAGGTGTATTCAACCAGATGTCTACACCGGAAACCAAGCGCTGAGCAAGTAGCATATCATAATTCTCCAGAAAGATAATTTTCCCCAGAAATTCAGGACGTCTGGAAATCTCTATAATATATTTAATTAGATCATTTCCCATCCCATCCGCGGGATGAGCTTTCCCGGCAAAAATAAAATGAATAGGATATTTAGGATTATTTAATAATTTGGACAAGCGGTTCAGATCTGAAAATAATAAATGGGCTCTTTTGTAGGTTGCAAATCTACGCCCAAATCCAACCAGTAGTGCTTCCGGATTAAAATTTTCTGCAAGTGGTAAAATCTTAGAAAGTGGAATTTGACTTTTAATGCATCCCTTCTTCATTTGTTCTGCAACATATTCCAGAAAACGTTTCTTCAGGTTTATTCTTAATTCCCATATTTTTTTATCGGGGACATCATTTATTTTATTCCAGATATCATGATTCGACTGGTCTTTATAAAAATGATTTGAAAACGTTTTTTCGTATAACTCTTTTGTTTCCTTTGCAGCCCATGTAGACATATGTACTCCATTCGTAACATGACCTACATGGAGTTCTTCTGCATAATAACCAGGCCATACAGGCTGAAACATCTGACGGGAAACTTTACCATGTAATAAACTGACTCCATTAGCAAACAGACATGTATTTAATGCAAAAACACTCATACTAAATGGCTCGTATGAATCTGGATGTTCCCTCCCCATATTCATGAATTCCTGCCAGGATATACCCAAGCGATCCGGATATTTCCACATATATTTTCCTAATAGATTCTCATCAAAATAATCATGACCTGCAGGAACAGGAGTATGTACTGTATAAAGACTAGACGATCGTACGACTTCCAAAGCCTGATCAAAATTTAACTTTTCTTTTTCAATTAAATTCACCAAACGTTGAAGGTTCATGAAAGCTGCATGACCCTCATTGCAATGATAAATATCTTTTTTAATTCCTAATTTTTCTAATAATAAAATTCCTCCAACACCTAAAAGATATTCCTGTTTTATTCTATTTTCCCAATCTCCTCCATACAATTGATGAGTAATCGGACTGTCAAATTCGCTGTTAAATTCATTATCAGAATCCATCAGATATAATTTTATTCTGCCAATATTTACTTCCCAAATATTAACGTATATATTTCTATCATAAAATGGAACCGCCAAAACCATAGGACAATTATTTTCGTCCAAAACTTGTTTTATAGGTAATTCTTTAAAATTCTGCATTTCATATTCAGCGACCTGATAGCCTTCCGGTGAAATATGTTGAGTAAAATATCCGTATCGATACAATAATCCGATTCCTGTTAAATCGACTCTGTAGTCGCTTACTTCTTTAAGATAATCCCCGGCAAGAATACCTAATCCTCCAGAATATGTTTTTAATATATGTGTAAAGCCATACTCCATACTAAAATAGGCAACGGAAGGCTTTTTTTCGTCATAGCCTTTACTCATATAATTCCTAAATCGATCAAGCAATTGTCTTATTTTATGAGTTAGTACTTCATCATTTCTTATTTCCTGAACTCTTCCAGGAGATATTTTCTGTAAGACTAAAATCGGATTGTAAGATTCTTTTTCCCAAAGTTGAGGTTCAATTTCCGCAAATACATCCTGGGCATCGGAGTTCCAGGTCCACCATAAATTGTGTATCAATTCATCTAAAATAGACAATCTTTCTGGTAATCTTACCTTGGATTGTAAAGTTCTCCAGTAGGGAGAATTGGCTCTGTTTGTTTCTGTTTTCATGTCGGGTTAATATTATTATATAATTAGTAGTTCTTTGGTTTTAG
>JAJBTS010000069.1 GCA_020860885.1 Bacteroidales bacterium | reverse complement strand
CAATAAGTAACAGTCATCCTTATTTAAACAAATTCAAAATAAAGAGATAAAAGAACTTGTTTATTCAAGAGAATTTGCGAACTTTGCAGCCAAAATAAATGTAAAATGAAACTTTCTGATTTAAGACCTGGTCAAAGCGGTATAATTACCAAAGTAAGAGGACGTGGTGCATTCCGCAAAAGAATCATTGAAATGGGGTTTATTCAGGGGAAAAAAGTGGAAGTCATAACCAAAGCTCCTTTACAGGATCCTACTGAATATAAGGTAATGGACTACGAGGTCTCTCTTCGGAAAAGTGAAGCGGAACTGATCGAGGTAGTTACGCAGGAAGAAATAAAAAAAGAACTGGCCGATAACAACCAACCTCTGACTTTAGACAATAATCGTTTGCAAACCGTTGCTAAAGAAAGAAGTAAGATTATCAATGTTGCCCTAGTCGGTAATCCGAATTCAGGAAAAACGTCTTTATTTAATTCGGCTTCGGGTACACACGAACGTGTCGGAAACTATGGGGGTGTAACTGTTGATGCTAAAAAAGGAAAATTCAAGTACAAAGGATATACTTTTAATATTGTTGACCTTCCTGGAACTTATTCGCTGACAGCTTATTCCCCTGAAGAAGTTTATGTCCGCAAGCAAATTCTTGAATATACCCCTGATATTATTATTAACGTAGTGGCTGCTTCTAACTTAGAAAGAAATCTCTATTTGACGACCCAGTTGATCGATATGGATGCAGAAGTAGTGATTGCTCTGAATATGTACGATGAACTGGAAAAGTCGGGAGCCAAATTCGATTATGAAAAATTAGCCGAAATGATTGGTTATCCGATTGTTCCGACTGTCGCAAAATCAGGAAAAGGAATTCATGATATTTTTGATAAAGTAATTGAGGTATATGAAGGCAACAGTCCAATAAACAGGCATATACATATAAACTACGGAGAAGAGATAGAAGCCGGGATCGAGCATGTCAAAGAATTGATCGTAAAGGACGACATGATCGGACGGGACACTTCGAGAAGATATCTGAGTATTCAGTTGTTAGAAAACGACAAACTCACAGAAGATCTTATCAAGCAATTCCCCAATGCCGATAAAATATTGAAAGAGAGAGATACCCATGCTCAATACATTCAGGATGATTATCGGGAAGATACCGAAACAGCTTTCACGGATGCCAGGTATGGTTTTATAGACGGAGCTTTGAAGCAGACTTTTACTCCGGGAGAAGAAGATAGCCTTAAAACAACACATGTTATAGATCATATTGTTACACATAAATTCTGGGGATACCCTATCTTCCTACTTTTCATGTATCTCATCTTTCAGGGAACTTTCTTTCTGGGACAATATCCTATGGATTGGATTGAATGGTGCGTGGGAGTTTTCGGTGAGTTTATCGGAAGTCATATGTCAGAAGGACCTTTGAAAGATTTAATTACCGGGGGTATAATCGGAGGAGTGGGTAGTGTAATCGTTTTCCTTCCTAATATTGTCATTTTATATCTTTTTATATCTTTTATGGAAGATACGGGATATATGGCAAGGGCTGCTTTTATTATGGATAAGTTCATGCAGAAAATAGGATTGCATGGTAAATCTTTTATTCCATTGGTAATGGGATTTGGATGTAATGTTCCGGCAATCATGAGTACCCGTATTATTGAAAGTCATAATACCCGTTTAATCACCATGTTGATCAATCCTCTCATGTCATGTTCGGCACGTTTACCGGTTTATCTTTTATTGATAAGTGCTTTCTTTCCCAGCAACGGAGGTACTATTTTATTCGGACTGTATCTTACCGGAATATTGCTGGCAATAATAATGTCATTATTATTTAAGAAATTTCTAATAAAAGGAGAAGACTTACCTTTCGTGATGGAACTTCCCCCCTATCGTATGCCTACAATTAAAGCTATGATCCGGCATATGTGGGATAAGACCTCTCAATATCTTAAGAAAATGGCCGGGATTATCTTGGTTGCATCCATTATTATCTGGTTTTTGGAATATTTCCCCCAGAATAAGGAAAGAAATGCTTTTTATGATAATCAGATCGCACAGTTGGAAGAAAATAATGCAAGCGAAGAAGAAATATCCAGTGTAGAGCATGAAAAAAATGAAGAGCAAAAAAGAAACTCTTTTATTGGTCAAATCGGACGTTTCACAGAACCTGTGGGCAGACCTTTAGGATTTGACTGGAAGATAGGTGCGAGCTTACTCTCCGGGATGGCTGCGAAAGAAATCGTTGTAAGTACATTAGGAATATTATATACAGGTGTTGAAGACGACGAAGTATTACTGAGAGAAAAACTCCAAAATGAGACTTATCCGGATGGAAGTCCTGTTTTTACACCTTTAGTTGCCTTAAGTTTACTACTATTTACATTGATTTATTTTCCTTGTATTGCTACTATTGCCGCTATTAAAAATGAATCCGGCTCTTGGAAATGGGCGCTTTTTACGGTTTTTTATACGACAGCATTGGCTTGGGTAGTAAGTTTTGCGGTATATCAGATAGGATCGCTATTTACGTAGAAATTATTTTATTATATTTGTCAAAAATTTTATTTATATGAAAAAACTGTATGTTCTTTGTACCCTGTTACTGGTTTGTTGTGCTATTTTTTCCCAGAATCTTAAGCCGGTCCAAACTCAAGTAGGAAAACTTCATATTTCTGTTGATCCTAGAATTGAACTTTTAAGTGTAGTACAAAATTTTTCTACTTATCCGTTAATTAACCGATCCATAGAA
>JAJBTS010000423.1 GCA_020860885.1 Bacteroidales bacterium | reverse complement strand
CAATTATGCTATTCTAAGAATTGTAGAATATATTTAATTCGAAAGAAATTCCAGAGTTATTTCTTAATTATATTTTAAACATTCATCACTAAAACACTAATTCTTCTACATCGCCATAACTATCATAACTGGAGGTTACAACTTTCTCTCCTGGCTCCAATCCTTCTAAAACTTCATAGTATAAAGGA
The DNA here is from genome assembly GCA_020860885.1 of Bacteroidales bacterium. Taxonomy (GTDB): domain Bacteria; phylum Bacteroidota; class Bacteroidia; order Bacteroidales; family Azobacteroidaceae; genus Azobacteroides. The sequence continues at coordinate 2,574 of JAJBTS010000423.1, read as the reverse complement.
TTCTGCCGTCCAATTTTTATATTTCTACGAATTGCTTTTTTCCCATCATCACTGACTACAAATATCCATTGTCCTCCTGTATTCTGGTAAAAAGCTCCTCTTGGTATTAATACTGATTCTACCGGTTGTCCTAATTGTAAATTGATGTAGTATGTTTGTCCGGTACGTATATTATCCGGTCTGTCACCTTCAAATACAAAATCTGTTTTGAACTGTTTATCTCTTACTTCAGGATAAACTTTTCTAACTACTAATTGATACGATCTGTCTTGCCGTTCAAACTCCGCCATTAATCCGGATTTTACACGATCAATATAATGTTCATCAATCTGAGCTTCAATTTTATAATCAGATAAAACATTTATCTGACCAATACGGCTTCCGCTTCCTATTGACTGGCCTATTTGAACATCTAATAAACCTAACTGCCCATCTACCGGAGATTTTACATCTAAATTATCGACTCTTTGACGAACCAATATAAGATTTCTCCGGATATTTTTCAAACTTTCTTCCATTTGATCTATCTGTATTCCACGATAGATGGAATCCTGTTTTTGCCGATCTAATACCAGAGTTAATCCTTTTTCTGCGTATTCATAATCCTCTTTGGCTTGAAGATATTCTTCTTTAGATATTAGCTGATCTGAATAAAGATTACTGTATTGTTCATATTTTCGTTTTTTCCTTTCAATATCCAGCTCTAACTGAAGTCTTTCTTTGCGGAGATTTAATTTCTCTTGTTCCATAGTAACCTGCGTGTTACGGAGAAAGTTTTGTTTTTCTGCCAACTGGGCTTCACTATCCAGTATATTAAGACTCAACATAGGATTAGTCATACGGATGATTACGTCCCCTTTTTTGACCATAGCTCCTTCTTCTGCGATTTTCCCTGCAACCAATCCGCATTACATTTTACTAAAAAAAATCCTATTTATTGGTTGTACCTGGCCAATCACCCGGATTTAATCATTAAATTCTCCATAAGAAACTTCCTGAATTGAGATTTTTTCTTTATCCACATTATATTTGGATGCATGATTTCCAAAAATTATCCATACAAGGGCTAATAAAACGAATCCTCCTAAAAGGATAAATGGAATATGTTTCTTTTTAAGGCCTTTCTTCTTTTCCAATATTGTATCCATAAAGCTATCTCATTTTTATTGTTTAATTTCGTATTAATATATATTATTCCCCTTGTAATATTCTAAAAGTTTATATTTTACCTGATATTGTAGGCGAACATAAAGTTCTTCAATCTCTGCACTCAGCAATCTATTAGAACTGGTGGTTAATTCCAACGCATTAATTAATCCTTCCTCATATTTACTCTGATTCATCTTGTGAGCTTCATCGGAGGCTTCTCTCCTTTTTTGGGCCTGAATGTATTGGGCCGATAAACCATTTACATCCGCTACCGTCCTTTCAATATCACTATAGATCTGGCGAAAAGTTTCATTTCTTTGCTGCTCAGCAATAATTAAATTCTGTTTACTTCTTTTCACTCCTGAGATCCTCGATAATTTACTGAATAATGGAATAGATAAAGAAAAACTTACATAACTACTCCTTTGGTTGTCCAACTGATCCCAAAAAGGATCATAATCTTCCGAAGGCATACGACGAAAAAACGCAGTTGACCAACCTGCTCCCATAGATATACGAGGATATAAATTACTCTTTGATGCTTTATAATCCATTTCACTTAAAACTAAAGATTTATCTGCAATTTGTGCACTGGGTAAAATGTATAATGCCTGTTGGTATATCTTAACGGGATCTTCTTTTGTGGTAAGATTATGAACAGGTAAATCTGAAGAAATACTAATATCAGCTTCTATATCCAAATTCATCTTCTCTTTTAATTTGATTAGTTCAAGGGTGTACAAATTAGTCTGTTGTGTCAAACGATAACGATCTTCTGCTTCTTTGGCCTGAATTTCAGCTACATCAGGGCTAGATTTCAGACCCAGTTCTTCCATACGTTGAGTACGTTTCAGATTAAATGAACTTTCCTCTAATTGTTTCCGGGCTAGATCTACAGTTCCTTGATAATATAAAACATTGAAGAAAATACTCATTAGATCAAAAGCTATATCATCTTTCAACTGCTCCAGTTGCTCCTGACCTCTCAGACGGCTTAACTTAGTTATCTTTGTACGATAGTACTGATAAAAACCATCAAAAAGAGTGAGAGAAGAATAAACATTATAATTATTTCTAAAAGAATTACTGTTAACATAGGTATTGGTTTTTTCATCCACTGCCCGGCCAAAATTAAAAGAAGCCCCTGTTTCTACACTTAAAGAAGGAAGGAAACCTGCAATTGCTTCTCTATGATTAATTTTATAAATTTCATTAGTCGCTTCTTGGATTTTCCGGGAAGGATGATTGTCTATCGCATAAGTTATACATTCTTCCAGCGTCCAAACCTTTTGCTGAGAAAAGGCAAGGACTGGAAGAATCAAAAGCATAAGTAGAAAATATCGTTTCATAAATCTAATAGTTCGTTTTATAATTTTATATATTCCAAAGTCGTACCAATATTGCTAAAAACTAATAACCAAAGGA
>JAJBTS010000169.1 GCA_020860885.1 Bacteroidales bacterium | reverse complement strand
TACAATCCCTGAAGATAAAAATAAAAAATTATTACTTATTGGAGGTGGAGTAGGCGTTGCGCCTTTATTATATCTCGGAGCTAGCTTAAAAGAAAAAGGATTTAATCCTACTTTCTTATTAGGAGCAAGAACAGAGAAAGATTTAGTTCAGTTGAATGAATTTTCTGAATTCGGAGAGGTACTGATAACTACTGAAAATGGACTCTTAGGAGAAAAAGGATTTGTAACAAATCATTCATCTTTACTTTGTGGTGATGCAGATTTCATTTATACATGTGGTCCTAAAGCAATGATGGTTTCTGTTGCCAGATATGCCCAAGAGTACAATATACCCTGTGAAGCCTCTTTAGAGAATCATATGGCATGTGGAATAGGAGCTTGCTTGTGTTGCGTAGAAAAAACAACAAGTGGAAATACTTGCGTATGCACTGAAGGTCCGGTTTTTAATATAAATAAATTAACATGGCTGATTTAAATATTAATATAGGATCTTTAGAATTCCGAAATCCGGTATTAACAGCGTCCGGAACTTTCGGATATGGTATCGAATATACTGATTTTATAGATTTATCTAAACTAGGTGGAATATTTGTTAAGGGAACAACCATTTATCATCGGGAAGGTAATGATTATCCAAGGATGGCAGAAACTCCATCTGGGATGTTAAATGCAGTAGGACTACAAAATAAAGGAGTAGATTATTTCATATCTGATATTTATCCTAAAATAAAGGATATTGATACACATATGATGGTAAATGTAAGTGGTTCCACTATCGAAGATTATGTGGCTTGTGCAGAAAAGATCAATGATCTTTATCATATACCTGCTATTGAATTAAATATATCTTGTCCCAATGTAAAACAAGGAGGAATGGCTTTTGGAACAAATTGTGCAAGTGCAGCAGAGGTTGTGAAAGAGGTCAGAAAAGTTTACGAAAAGACTCTTATTGTAAAACTATCTCCAAATGTAACTGATATAACTGAGATTGCACGTGCAGTAGAAGCAGAGGGTGCGGATGCTGTTTCTCTTATCAATACAGTAATGGGTATGGCTATAGATGCAGAAAAAAGAGTTCCAATTCTTTCAACTATTACAGGTGGATTATCAGGGCCTTGTGTAAAGCCTATCGCTTTACGGATGGTATATCAAACATATAAAGCGGTTAAAATACCTATTATAGGACTAGGAGGTATTTCAAATGCAACAGATGCAATTGAATTTATTTTAGCAGGTGCAACAGCAATTCAAATAGGCACCTACAATTTTATTGATCCGACTATTTCAGTAAAAGTAGTGGAAGGAATTAATTCCTATCTGGAAAGATATGGTTATACTTCTATAAAAGATTTAATTGGTAATCTATTATGTTAGCCAAATAACTCTTTGAAGGCTTCTTCTACTTTTCTAACAGCAATAATTTTAATATCTAATTTATTGATGTCAAATCTTTTAAGATTGTTATGAGGTATTAATATCTTGCGAAAACCAAGTTTTTCAGCTTCTTGTATCCGTTGTTCTATTCGATTAACAGGACGGATTTCACCTGAGAGACCTACTTCACCACACATACCTACTTCTCTTTCTATTGCAATATCTAAACTTGAAGATAGGATGGCACTAATGATGGCTAAATCCATGGCTGGGTCATTTACTCTCAATCCTCCTGCAATATTTAAGAATACATCTTTCTGTCCTAATTTAAAACCAACCCGTTTTTCTAAAACAGCTAAAAGCATATTCATTCTACGAATATCAAAACCAGTAGCACTTCTTTGAGGAGTACCATAGGCCGCAGTGCTTACGAGTGCCTGAGTTTCAATAAGAAATGGACGTATACCTTCTATAGCTGCAGCAATAGCTACACCACTTAATCCTTCATGATTTTGTGTTAATAATAATTCAGAAGGGTTATTTACTTCTCTCAAACCACTTTGACACATCTCATAAATACCCAGTTCGGAAGTACTACCAAATCTATTTTTTATATTTCGCAAGATACGATACATATAGTGTTGATCACCTTCAAATTGTAATACTGTATCTACGATATGCTCCAGAACTTTAGGTCCCGCAATATTACCCTCTTTATTAATATGGCCGATTAATAAAACCGGAGTATTGGTTTCTTTTGCAAATTTAAGTATAAGGGCAGAACTTTCCCTTACTTGAGCAATACTTCCAGGACTTGATTCAATTTTTTCTGTATAAATAGTTTGAATTGAATCTACAACAATCATATCTGGTTGTATATTATTAATATGAGTGAAAATTTGTTCCAAATTAGTTTCACAAACAATAAAACATGTATTGTTGTGACTTCCCAATCTTTCAGCTCTCAATTTTAATTGTTTAGCACTTTCTTCTCCTGATACATATAGAATTTTATAGTTATTCAATTTTAATACAGTTTGAAGAACTAAGGTTGACTTTCCAATACCTGGTTCTCCGCCAATTAAAACCAATGATCCCGGAACCAAACCGCCACCTAAAACACGATTTAATTCCTGATCTTTCATATCCATTCTGATTTCATCATTTGTTTCTATATCTTTTAATAAGAGAGGTTTTGATTTGAGAGAATCATAATTAGTTAATGTTTGCAAAGCTTGCCCAGATACATTTTTGCTGATAATTTCTTCAACATAGGTATTCCATTCACCACAAATGGGACATTTTCCTATCCATTTAGGAGAATCATTTCCACATTGAGAACAAACATAAGCTATTTTGTTTTTTGCCATTTATATAATATAATTTAT